>JBNGDR010000599.1:0-1123 GCA_049975685.1 Anaerolineae bacterium | reverse complement strand
TGAAGTGCGTCCCACCTTTTTCGGCAATCACCGCGCACCGTAGTTATGTTCCGTCTGCTCCTCGTTACGATCGGTTGCCGGCGGCGGCTCGGGAGAAAGCGCGGAGATCTCGGCGCGCAGAGCGGGTGTCATCTGGATCTCCGCCGCGCCCAGCGAGCCTTCCAGCTGCTCCACGTTCCGCGCCCCGATGATGGGCGCCGTCACCGCCGGATGGCTACCTACCCACGCCACGGCCAGACTGACGGGGTCGTAACTGTGCTCGCGAGCGAAATCGACGAAGCGCGCGGCGACCTGATATACCCAATCAGCCCCGTAGCGTACCTCGTACATCTTGTTCTCGACCAACCGCCCCTTTTCGGGACGCTTCTCCGGGCCGTATTTCCCCGTCAACAAACCGCCCCCCAAAGGACTGTAAGGGATCACGGCCAGCTCCTCCGACCGAGCCAGGGGCAAGATCTCGACCTCGGCCTGTCGTTTGACGAGGTTATACATGGGCTGGATCACCTCAAAGGGCGCCCATCCCTCCTTTACGGAGACTCCCAGAGCCTTGGCGATCTGCCAGGCGGCGAAGTTACTGGCGCCGGGATAGAGGATCTTGCCCTGTCGCACCAGATCATCCAGGGCGCGGAGGGTCCCCTCGATCTGCGTGCGGTCGTCAAAGCGATGGATGAAGTAGACGTCGATGACGTCGGTGTTGAGGCGCCGCAAACTCGCCTCCACCGCCCGCATGATGTGGTAGCGGGAGGCGCCCCGGGCGTTAACGTCCTCGCCTGTGGGGAAGTAAACCTTGCTGGTGATGACGACCTCGTCGCGACAGCCGGCGATGAGACGGCCAAGGATCTCTTCCGAACGCCCGCCTACGTAGACGTTGGCGCAATCGAAGAAGTTGATACCCACCTCGCGGCAGCGGTGAAACATGGCGGCGGACATCTCCTCATCAGCAATGCCGCCGAAAGACATGGTTCCCATACATAAACTCGAGACTTTTACGCCGGTCTTACCCAGAAAACGGTATTTCATGTGTATCCTCCTCAGAAAATAGGTACTTTGTCATCCCCGCTGTCCTCCACTGCCTTCAGGACAGGCCGCTCGGGACAAGTTTCCGAGGAACGCAGTGACGAGG
>JBNGDR010000598.1:0-1129 GCA_049975685.1 Anaerolineae bacterium | reverse complement strand
CCGCTCCTTAGGAGGTTGGTGATGTTCTGGAAGTCGTTGAGCATACGCTGGCGCATGGTCCTGATCCTGGTAGTGTTGCCACTTCTCTTGCTATTGCCGGGATTTCTCTTCGTGGGCGTACAGTATCGCAACGCTTATCGTGATGCCCGCCTGGGTAAAGGCGAGATCCTCGCTCGCCAGGTGGAGCAGAGTCTCGTCTCTGTCTCACCCTACATATCTTCCGTACGTGACCTACCGGCTCTTGACCGGTATCTGGGTCAGAGTATTGAGGATGAGCCGGAGATGGCCTTCGCGGCGGTGGTACGGGATGACGGTTTTGTCCTTTATCACTCCGTACCAGGGTTGGGTGGGACGTCAGACCCGGTGCTCAGCGATGTAGATCCCGATACAGCGTTTCAGGAGGTGGTCGTCCCCTATACCGGTCTCCGTGAGGTTTACCTTGTCTCCCGGGAGATAGCGTTGGAGATGGAGGAAGATCGTAGCTTCTACGTCGTTATCGCCGAGTACGCCGATCTCGTTGATCCTCCCTTCCTCACCTGGGTGCCCGCGTTAGCGGGTATCGCCTTGGCTCTGCTTCTGGTAATATTGCTACAGGCGGGACTCAGTCGACTCATCCTGGCTCCCCTGGAACAGGTAGCGGAAGGTGCGGCTCTCATTGGCGCCGGCGATCTTCTCTATCGGATCAAGGTGAGGGGAACCGACGAGATCGCCTTCCTGGCCCGGCGCTTCAATGACATGGCACGACAGCTCCACAGCATAGTGACGACGTTGGAGCAGCAGGTTACGGAACGCACAGACGCACTGGCACAGCGGAGCGAACACCTAGAGGCCGTTGCCCGAGTGGCTCGGGAGGCGGTTCAGGTGCACAACGTGCCTCTCCTTCTTGATACGACGGTCAATGCTATCTCCGACCACTTTGGTTACTATCACACCGGTATTTTCCTCACCGATGATGAGCACGAATGGGCCGTTTTGAGTGCGGCCTCATCGGAGGGCGGACAACGCATGTTGGCGCGGAGACACCGTCTCCGCGTGGGAGAGCAGGGTATTGTGGGGACGGTGACCGCGACCGGTGAACCCCGTATCGCCCTCGACGTGGGGCAGGACGCCGTCTGGTTCGATACACCGG
>JBNGDR010000597.1:0-1131 GCA_049975685.1 Anaerolineae bacterium | reverse complement strand
CCCCTGACCAGCAACGGATACCAGATCTGACAAACGTCGGCGGTCGATCCTCTGGAATCGACCGCCGACCCATTCTAAACCACATCCAGTTGGGAAAACAGCTTGTTCTGTGGTAAACTCTAGGTGTAAGATCTTCATCCTTCACCTAGGAGCCTGCAATGATACGTTATGTTATCTGGGACGCAGGGGGAACCCTGTTCAACACCTATCCCGCCAAAACACTGGCCTTCCAACGCGCGCTCGCCGACATGAACGCAATGGCCGACGCCAGCTATATCCTCAGTCTCACCCGCCAATCCACCGCCCACGCCATCCACGCCCTCGCAAAGGAATTCGATCTTGACCTGCCCGTCTTTGAGGCCCGCTACCGGCAACACTACCGCGCTATCCCGGCATCGGAGCAGCCCCCCTTCCCCGGCGTCAAGGAGATCTGCGCCTACATCTGCTCCGTTGGTGAGAACTTCATCGTCACCCACCGGGGCGCCGAGTCCCTCCACCAGCTGCTGCGCGCGCACGACATGGGGTACTACTTCGTCGATTCACTCACCAAGGAATCGCCCTTCCCTCGAAAACCGGCGCCCGGCGCCCTGGAAGCCGTCGTCAAAGCCCACGGTCTCGATCCCAGGATTACCCTGGCAGTAGGCGACCGCCCCATCGATATCTTTGCAGCCCGTGCTGCCGGCCTCCGCACCTGTCTCTATGGAGACGCCGACGTCCCCGCCGAGATCAAGATCAAGGATTACGCAGATCTGCTCCGTATCCTGCGCGCAGAAAACGAAGCGAAAGCCTGATGCGACAAAGCTGGCCCGAGCCCTTCGTCCGGCCTGCGAAAGGAACCATGGCATGATCAAGAATCTCATCTGGGACGCCGACGGAACCCTTCTTGACACCTACCCGGCGATCACGGAGGCCCTGAGGTTGGCCCTCCTGGAATTTGGTGTGACGACACCCGCGAAACGCATCCGTCCCCTGGTGAGTGTCTCCTTCAGCTACGGCGTCCGAACCCTGGCCGCCGAGTATGACCTCGACCCCGAGCCACTCAGGAAACGGTTCTACCAGATTATCCCCACGCTCCCCCTGGCGTCACAGGCTCCCTTCCCCGGTGTGATCCCGCTGTGCGAGTATGTGCAT
>JBNGDR010000596.1:0-1133 GCA_049975685.1 Anaerolineae bacterium | reverse complement strand
ATGTAGGTGCCTGGGTGATGGGGGCGGTAGAAGTAGGTGAGGTCGCGGGAGATGGGCACGCCCACCGAGGAGTGAGGCTCACCATCGAAGATGGGGATGGCCTGGCGGAAGCCGTGGAAGTGGAGGGTGTGGGCGTCGATGAGGTCGGGGCGGATGGCGAGACCCAGGTTGGTGATCTTGAGGGTGAAGTCCGCCTCCTGGTCGATCCACCACGTGGGCGCCGAAAGCTGCATCTTCATCTTCTGTGCCAATATCTGATCGCGGGTCTGGCCCGTCACGTCGCGGAAGCCGAAAATGTAGGTGGTGAAGGGATTGGGGGCCATGTTATCGGGATGGTAGGGTGGCACCGCCGGGTCCGGCAGGTAGATCCAGCCATCGCTGGCCGCGAAATGGAGATCGGGCGTCGTAATCTGCGCCTTCTCCGAGGCTTCTACCACCTCCGTGGGCCGGAGCAGTGCCTTGGGCAGGAAGATGGAAGCCGCGCCGAGGCCGATGAGACCTCCACCCAGCTTGAGCAACTCCCGCCGACTCAGCCGTTTCTTGTCATCTTGATTCATCATTACACTCTCCTCAATAGCCTAGGCTTAAGGCTCGATTATGGACTCGTCAGCACCGGCGTCCCAGAGACCATGTGCCGGGCGCAGCACGTCATCATAGTCACGATTAGCGGCCGAGATCCCGGCAAAGGAAGCGACACCAGTGTTCTGCGCCGGTGAACCGGCGGTCAGGTGGTAGTCACCCATCAAGGTGGGCGGGAGATCGACAGCCACGATCTCGGCACCGATGAAGGTGGGGTTACCCCGCCAGGGATAGACCCGGATGCCCACATCGTACATCTCCCCGAAGAGGGGATCGCTGCCGATGAGGTTAGTCCCGTCGGCGCCCGAGTAGGCCACGTGCAACAGACTGTATTTGGGACTCAGCAGGTTGCTGGTACCCGCCACGCCCAGATCCCACCGGTAGATGGGGTTGGGATCGCCATTCTGGCCGATGCCCGACACGCCGCCTCCCGTCCAGGAACCGGCCCGGTTGTCCCAGAAGATGTTGTTGAAGAGGATGGGGTCGCTGAAGGTCGGCGATCCGGGGGGCAGGGTGGCCTGCAGCAGCGTGCTGTTGCGGCTGCTGGAGAGGCC
>JBNGDR010000595.1:0-1137 GCA_049975685.1 Anaerolineae bacterium | reverse complement strand
GGACGGCACAGACCGCCCAGGAAGAAGAGTCGCGCGAGGTACGCGATGCGCTGGAGGCTGCCAGCGCACGGCTGGAGGAGGAAGAGCGCCAGTTGACGGTCCTCGAAGGTGAATACAAGTCACTGGAGGCGCAGCGCCATGACCTCCTGCGTCGCCAAAGCAGTCTCCAGTCCCGCGCCCTGGAGCACCGCCACCAGCTGACCGATCGTCGGAGCCGGCTAGAGCAGGTCATGGCACGCTCCGAGCGTCTCGATAAGCGCGCCGCAGAGCTGGAGCAAAGCCTGGAATCTGCCATGACCCGCCGCCGAGATCGCCAGGTCGCTGTTGAAAAGGCACGGTCGGTCGTCGAGGATATTGAAGCCACGCTGAAGGAGGCCGAGAAGGAGGTAACCCGACTGGAGGCGGAGCGGGAAGCGGTGCGGGACGAGGAAGACGTACTGCGGCGGGACCTGGCAACAGCGCGCTCGTCTCACGAGCAGCTAACCGCACGGCTGGAGGCGCTGGAACGCCTGCATGCTGAGGGGGCCGGACTCTATGAGGGCGTACACGCCGTGCTCCAGGCGGCAGAAGAGGGCCAGCTCCAGGGTATTCCCGGAACCTTCGCCTCCCTTATCCGGGTCCCCCCACGCCTGGATCGAGCCTTCGAGGCAGCCCTGGGCTCGCGATTACAGAACGTCGTTGCCGAGAGCTGGGAGGACGCAAGAACCGCCATCGAATGGCTCAAACGGCAACGTGCCGGGCGAGCCACCTTCCTTCCCCTGGATAACCTGCGTCCTTCACGCCCGCTTCAAGTACCCGTCCAGGAGGGCGTGATCGGTCTGGCGGCGGAGCTGGTATCCTACGAGGATCCCGCACTGGAACCGGCGGTTTATCTTCTGCTGGGGCGCGTTGCCGTGACCGACGATCTGGACGCGGCACGCCTATTGCACCGGCAAATGCGGGGGGGATTCCAGATCGTGACGCTGGAAGGAGAGATTTTGCGCTCCGGCGGCTCCCTCACCGGGGGGCAGAAAGGCAGCAAAGGGCGGGGCAGCAATCTTCTGGCTCGGGAACGGGAGCGGGCGGCGCTTCCCGCCCGCGTCGAGGCGCAGGCCGCCGAGGTGGCGGCGCTGCGCGATCGTCTCCGTAACCATGGGG
>JBNGDR010000594.1:0-1147 GCA_049975685.1 Anaerolineae bacterium | reverse complement strand
AACATCCTCCCTGCCCTGACCCGCATCCGTCCCTTGGTGGGCTTGGATGTCGTGGATCTAGGTACGGGTACCGGGCGGTTGGCCTGCATGGTGGCACCTCAGGTCAGATCGCTGGCAGCCTTTGATCTCTCGGCGCACATGCTGGGTGTCGCAACGGCCCGGCTGAGGGAGTCCCGCCTGTCAAGGTGGCTCACTGCCGTGGCGGATCACCGGGCACTTCCCCTGGTTGATGGTGCTGCGGATCTGCTCCTCTCCGGTTGGAGCATTGTCTACACCGTCGTCTGGTACCCGCAGAGCTGGCGGAAGGAGCTGGGTCAGGCTCTCGGGGAGATGGAGCGTGTGCTGCGACCCGGCGGCACTCTTATCATTCTGGAGACGTTGGGGACGGGGCACGAAAGCCCCTCGCCGCCCGAGAATATGGTGGCCTATCTCGCCTACCTGGAGGAGGTAGGGTTCTCCTCCACCTGGATCCGGACAGATTATGAGTTCAACTCGTGGGACGAAGCTCGCGCACTCACGGAATTCTTCTTCGGCGCCGAGATGATAACGCGGTGCACCGGCGATGGTGACGGGCGGGTTGTCCTGCCCGAGTGCACGGGTATCTGGTGGCGGCACAAGGACTGAGGGCTGCGCCTTACTACGCCTCCACACCCGCCTCCTTGAGCGTGAAACTGAAGGTGGTGCCCTCGCCAACCTCGCTCTCTACATCCACCTCACCCCCGAGCTTCTCTACAATGCGTTGCACGATGGAGAGACCCAACCCGGTGCCCTCTCTCACCTGCTTGAGGCGGGTGAAGGGGGTGAACAGCCGCGAGAGATCCTTGGGTTGGATTCCCGGACCGGTGTCCCGAACCCAGAATCGGACCCGGCCACCGGGCTCCGTTGTGGCCCCGATCTCTATCCGAGGACGAGATCCGCTGTATTTGAGAGCATTATCGAGATAGTTGACCCACACCTCCTCGACCCAGGGTGCATATCCCAGGGCCACAGGCCAGGTATCTGGCACGGTAATCCGCGCATCAGTCTGTTCGATCAAGGGGTGGAGGCGTTGCAGTGCCTCCTCAACGACGGCGCCCATTTCCAGGGGTTCGCTTACCACTTCCATCTTGCGTACCTTGGAAAGCAGGAGCAGATCCTCAATGATGTC
>JBNGDR010000593.1:0-1156 GCA_049975685.1 Anaerolineae bacterium | reverse complement strand
GTCAATCTGGCGTTGGGCGTCGCGGGGATGGAGCCCATCATTGACCTGCGAGGTCGGCCCGATATGTTTGGCTACACGCTGCGGGTCACCACCGTCGCTCGCGCCGATGAGCTGGCGGCGGCGGCGGGGCTTATCACCGGACAGGCTGCCGAGCGCGTCCCCGTCGTCCTTATCCGTGGTGCCAGCTATCCAAGGGGCGATGGTCGCGCCACCGACATGCAGCGCTCCCCAGAGCGCGATCTCTTTCGTTAGGGCAAGGAACCTTGACTCTACTGAAAAAAGGTACAAAAACTCTGAGTTTTAGTAGATCATCCCCTATATCTAGTGATTTTGGTTACTGAGAATCTACATATAGTGTCAAGTTTCAGAAAACTCCGAGTTTTATGGGCGAGGATACGCCTTAGTTATTTCAGTGGAGCCAACCTTTGACGACCTGACTATTGGACTATGAGACTATCTGAAAGGAGCTAGAAATGCCACAGAGTGCGATTCCCAGAGTAGCGTTGTATTTGCAGGACGCGCACCCCATCCGTGATGGCATGGATTACGCGCAGTATGCCGAGGAGAAGGGCTTTGAGGCCGTCTGGCAGGCCGAGAGCCGTCTCGTGCGCGATGCCATCGTTCCCATGTCGGCCTACGCGGCGGTGACCAGGACCATCAAGGTCGGCTCCGGCGTTATCAATAACTGGACCCGCAACATCGGACTGCTGGCTGCGACCTACCTGACGCTGGACGATCTGGCCCCCGACCGTGTCATCTGCGGCATCGGTGCCTGGTGGGACCCCCTGGCGAAGAAGGTGGGGATTGATCGGCGCAAGCCGCTCACGGCTATGCGGGAGACGATTGTCGTCTTGCGTAAACTCCTCAACATGGAGGAGGTTACCTTCCACGGTGAGTTCCACTACGTCGACGGCATCAAGTTGGACGTGGTGCACGGGCGACAGGAACCGCGCAACGTGCCCATCATGATCGGCGCCACCGGCCCCAAGATGATGGCGCTTGCGGGTGAGATCGCCGACGGTGCCGTCCTCAATTACTGTGTTCCTCCCTCCTACAACGATATGGCGATGGAGCAGCTGGCGGTGGGCGCCGAGCGGGCCGGGCGTACCGTTGACGAGATCGATCGCCCACAGCTGGTCGTCTGCTCCGTCCACGA
>JBNGDR010000592.1:0-1157 GCA_049975685.1 Anaerolineae bacterium | reverse complement strand
GCTGTCTCTATGAGGGAGTGAAAACATGATAGACCTGCATGATGTCACCAAGATCTATACGGTGAGCAAAGAGGTCACCGTCCCCGCCGTCCGCAATGTTGATCTGCGCGTCGATCGGGGTGAATTTGTCGTCATCACCGGGCGCTCGGGCTCGGGCAAGACCACGTTGTTGAATCTGGTGGCGGGCCTCACCCGTCCCACCCTGGGCGAGGTGTTGCTCGATGGTGTCGAGGTCTGGAAGCTCCCCGACAAGGAGCAATCCCTTCTGCGCAACCAGCGGATCGGCTTCGTCTTTCAGTTCCCCAGCTTGCTGCCGACCTTGACCTCCCTGGAGAACGTCATGTTGCCTGCGATGTTTGATCCCGGTGCCGATGGTGAAGGGGCCGTTAAAACTCGCGCCAGTCATTTACTGGAGCAGGTGGGCCTGTCCGATAAGCTCTCCTCCTACCCTCGCCAGCTCTCCGGCGGACAGCAGCAGCGAGTGGTCATCGCCCGGGCGTTGATGAACGGGCCCGATCTTCTGCTGGCCGACGAACCGACCAGCGACCTCGACGAGCAGACGGAGCATGAGATCATGGCCCTATTCCAGGAGATTCACGCCCGTACCGGCGTGACAGCTCTTCTGGTGACCCACGCTGCCGAGCTGGGCCGTTACGGGACGCGCTCCATCCAGATGGCAGCCGGGGAGATCGTGGGGGCTTAGGCATTGCACATGACATGGCGCCCTCGGCCCCCACAATGGCTGCGTCGAGCGCTTCAATAACATCTGGTATGAGCGCGTGCTACGCGGACGCTCCTTTTCACCCGAGCACGAAGTGAATTTATTTCGATGCGCGAGTAGCGCGCTTTGTTGCTCAACTCTCCGATGGTCAGTCCATCAAGCACTTTGCACCCCAACAGCTGACCGTGGCTCACATCCCCAGACTCGACCTGGAATCGGCTTGACTTCCAGGGGGTATGACTTTTTGTAAGGTACAAGGTGTATCTGATTTGTACGGTTAACAGTGGGATGCACTTTAGCTTTGGATTTAAGCCGGGGGCAGCGTTAGAAGCCCCGTAGCATGCGGCGCCAAGTGCGTTCCACCTGGACTTTCGCTCAAGTGAAGTACCCCCATTTCTTTTCGCCCCAAGAGGGGAATCACGACTGATCGGCGGTG
>JBNGDR010000591.1:0-1164 GCA_049975685.1 Anaerolineae bacterium | reverse complement strand
GTCCGGAGTGTCGGACCAGGCTACGCTGTAGAGATAGAGGCCGTCAAAGACCTCCAGGTATTCCGGGTGGATCCCTTCGGCAATCCAGATCATGCGGCGTTCGGGGTCCACCTGCTGGCGCAGACTGACCCAGGTACCCACCGAGTAAATATCCTGCTTCCAGAAGAAGACCACGGGGCGACCATCAACGCGCAGATAGGCTCCATGCGCTGCATGGCGATCCCGTACAGTCAGCAGAGCGTTAAGGAGTTCCTCCGTGTTGTTGATGAAGGGACCGGGAATATCAACCGTCAGCGCGGCTTGAGTCCCATGGGCGGCAGCCTTGTCTAGAAGTACTCGAAGGTTTGTCTCAGTCTGGTTGTTTTCCACCTGCGGACCATACCAGTCAAGCACCAGAGCATCAATACCCGCGTTGCGCGCCTGGACGACGTGTTCCTCGATGGTTACCGGGTCTGCAGAGAGGTAAGGCGTGAGGGGCTTATCCACGAGAGGCAGCTCCGACCAGGTCGTCCAATCGAACCAGGCATAATAGAAGGCGAGGACCAATCGTTCATCCTGAGCCTCCGCGCGCTGGACGTATCCCATCGGCGCAAAGAGTAGCAATATCATGAATACAAGAAAGACTCGACAGCGGCGCACCCGCACCTCCTCATGGTGAGAGAAGTATAACGCAGGATAAGGGGAAGACAACCCAACTCGTCTGGACATCGGTCACTGGGATAGTATAATAGAGCAAGGAAAGGTAGAAATGAGGTAAGACATGCCAAATATCGTAGACATCTTAAACGAAGGCGCGGGTTCGATTCTGGGTTTTATCGTTGCGCTGGTGCCTCTTATCGCCCTGCACGAGATGGGCCATATGTTCATGGCCAAGGCTGTAGGCGTTTGGGTACGCGAGTTTGGGATCGGATTCCCACCGCGTATTGCCAAGCTCTTCAAATGGCAGGAGACGGTCTTTACCCTCAACTGGCTTCCTCTCGGCGGCTTCGCCCGCATGGAAGGCGAGATGGCCATGATAGAGGGAGAGGGTGAGCCCCAGGATTATAACGAGAAGACGGATGAGGAACGTCAAGAGGACGAAGAGGCACGCAAGCACAGCCTGAATGCCCAGCCTCCAGGAAAACGCATCCTCATCTTCCTATCCGGCCCAAGTATGAACTTCTT
>JBNGDR010000590.1:0-1164 GCA_049975685.1 Anaerolineae bacterium | reverse complement strand
GTCTGGGGGCACCGGGAGCGTCTTTGCCGTAATCGCGCACCGGAAGGTTGGTCACGTGCTGGAATTGACTGAGTAGCGGTTGGAACAGCCTCACGTGTTCCGGTGTGAACGAGAAGGTGGGCAGAACGTACAGGTAGATGCGACGAGACTTGACATACCCTCCACTGCCAGGTAGGCCTAGTCCCACCAGCTTACGTAGAGTGAATTCCAGATAGCAGACGGGACACCAGTAGCGATTACCGTTGATTCTCTTAAGAGGCAAGGAACGATTGGTGAAAATCTGGGACTCGTCTTCCAAGATCTGTGTTCGTACTTCTCGCAAGTTGGCACTGTTTCTGTTACAGACGGAACACAGTCCCTTGGCGTGACTCTTCAGCTTTGGCTTGCTGTAACCTTCGAAAGCATCATCCTCCAAGTGAGTTTCTGGCGCAGATGAGAGGTAAAGGTGCTCGTTAAGGTAGACTGTGAGGTCGTGACGGAAACCCAGTTCGGCCACCACGGCTTGACGTCCAGCACGGGTGTCGAGTTTCTTCATTTCATCCACAGTACGCTGATGTAGTTTGTCCAATACCTTCTCCGGCGGCAGTGCCTCGGCCTGTCGATCGGCGAAGGTGGGGCCTTTCAGGAAGTGATACGCCATGGGCACCACATACTTGCCGAAGCCACCTAGTCGCCATGCATCGGCTACTTGACGGAGGGTTTCGGCAGCATCTTGAGGCATGGGGAACGCATCTAACAAGCGTTCTATTGGGCTTTCAGGATCCAGTCTGCCCATGATGTGGTCTGCATACATCAAGTAGTATCGTGCTCGATCCCAATGATCCATGAATGCATCTGGTTGCTCCAAGTTTAGTGCAAGCTGTTCAGCCACAGTTTCGACATCATTCCACTCTTGTGGTACTCCTTTCTTGCCCAGGAGCTGGTCAATGTCACTCAGGACATCTTTTCCCTTGTTGCCCCGGCCTCCAGCCATCCCTTTGGCAATCTCCAACAATATATCGACGGAAGCGATGTACGCGAAGTCCTCAAAGTCATAACGCTGAGCACGCAGGCTGATCTGCGGCTCTTGCTTCACCTGGTTCTCCAACGCTCCCAGCACACCGTCGATTACGCCTTGGATGAATCTCTCGTGATCTGGTGCTTCGACCTGGGCTGGCCCTACAT
>JBNGDR010000589.1:0-1165 GCA_049975685.1 Anaerolineae bacterium | reverse complement strand
GTGGGGAGCTCAATAAGCCACGGCCCTACGTACAGCATCTGTCCCTCACGCCACAGATGGAAGGTAGCAGGCAGGGGAATCTCAGGAAAGGAGCCAAGTACCAGGTGAAAAGGTCCGTTGCCCACCTCAGGCAATACGAGTGCCAAGACTTCTTCTCCGACCAGAAGATCCACAACCCTACGAAAGGTGCCCAGGAGGCGCGCTGGTGTGGCCTTCGATGGTAACAACTCCCAGGCGAAGATGCTCGCAGAGCGCAAGGAGGTGCGACCTATCCCAGGGGCGAACGGAACAGGCACCGAGACAGGACGAAGTCGATGGGCTGACCTCGCCTGCTTTGAATCTCTCGGGATGCCAACGTTATGTTCGAGTTGTCTGATCTCCAAAAGCTTCCTATCAAAGGAGAAATCTGGTGTACCATACAGAAAGCTGCAACTAAAAGCCGTTTCCCGCAAATTCTTGCACAAAAAGCAAGAAGCGGACTGCAAAAAGCCTATTGGTTCTGGCTTGGTCCCGTTTAGGAGATCCGAAGAGACCGGATGGTCAAAGGCGGCCTCTTTGTGCAATGCGCCAGAGGTAAGATGTCTGACACCTTATATTCTATGTAAGGTCAGTGACTTTGTCAAGAGCAGCCAAAACAAGATGGCACCTGGCTGTTCACAAAAGGTCAGTATTCCACCCACAGTGGCACGAAATCGAATTTGTCCACGTCGACCAACCCCTTGTCGGTGAGCTTGAGTTTGGGAATGACCTCCAGCGCCAGGAAGCCCAACTGCATGAAAGGATCGCCGAGTGATGATCCCAGCTCGCTCGCGGCGTCGAGGAGGAGCTGCATCTGCTCGCGTACCTCCTCCACGGGGCGGTCGGACATGAGACCGCCAATGGGCAGGGGGACACTTCCCAAAACACGACCATCCGCAACGGCTACCAATCCGCCTCCCAGGTCCTTGACGGCCTCCACGGCGTGCCTCATTGAAACGTCGTCCGTGCCGGCGACGGTGATGTTGTGGCAGTCGTGCCCCACGCTCCCAGCAATAGCCCCCCGCTTCAGCCCAAGCCCCTTTACAAAGCCCAGACCAACGTTTCCGGTTCCCTGATGGCGTTCTACCACAGCCATCTTCAGCAAGTCGCGCTCCACATCCGCAACGACCGCGCCCCCCTCTACCCT
>JBNGDR010000588.1:0-1165 GCA_049975685.1 Anaerolineae bacterium | reverse complement strand
TCCTCGCCTATAAAACTCCGAGTTTGGGAATTTTTTCAGTAAACCAACCGTATTAGGCTCCCATTTGATAAGTATTTGATAGGTGTTTTGTAAAATAGTCGTCATGGTCAATCAGCATGGGTCTCCATACCTGGTCTATGTGCTTCGCGTGTGGCGGAACGGGCAAGATACACCCTGGCATGCGATGTTGGAATGTGCCCGTACTGGAGAGCGGCTGCCTTTTGCCGGATTGGACGATCTGTTTACGTTTCTGGAAGCGGAGACCCAGGATACACAAGTTTCACTGCCACCTGTGCATTCTCAGGATACTGGACAGAAGGAGCAAAGTCAAGTTAAAGATGAGTAAAAGAGACATTACGATGGCATTTGGGTTAGAAGGCGATGTAAGTACCGTATTTAATATCTTGATTCTGAGAAATCCGGTTTTTGTCTCCTTTTTTCAGGAGAGTCACTATTACGATGCCAGGAGGGGGTTTAATGCGCAGTAGAATACCATCCAAATGTTTCAATGTGCTGTTGTTGGTCGTGGTGTTGCTGGGGCCGGTACTGACCGCCGCCCCCACAGTTGCACAGGGGCCGGAGCCGCCGTCCGAGGGAGCGCTCCGCCTGACCTTGCCTGACGCCGCGCCGCCCGACCCCGCACCGGTCACAGATGTATTACCCGAAGCCGCGCCGGCAGTACAGGATAAGGGGCAAGGATATGCCCTTGGGCAAGGATATGCCCTTGGGGAAGCGATGCTGTCTTGCAGTGCGCCGGCTGTCATCCCCTTTGGGCGCGATTTGGAACTGACGTTGGGGCCGCTCAACACCAGCGACAGCTACGCGGCGCAGAGTGCCACACTCGCGCCCACCTGGGGCTCCACCTACCAATCTACCTGGATTACTGGCACAATGACGGCGGTTGATTGCGTGGGAACCAGCCCCGGCCCCGAGCAGGTGTTTTTCTACAAGGATATGAACTACGGCGGTACCTGCAAAATGCTCGACATCGGCAAGTACCCGGAAAGCGGTAACATCGGCATCGGCAACGATGAACTTACCTCCGTTAAGGTCGGCGCTAATGTTGATCTGCTGCTGTGCCGGGATAAGAATTACGACGGCATCTGCGAGACCTTTACCGCTAACGACGCTAACATCGGCATTGGCAACACCATCGGTAACGACA
>JBNGDR010000587.1:0-1169 GCA_049975685.1 Anaerolineae bacterium | reverse complement strand
CCAGATAGGGTAGGGGATCACGTAAAAAATCCGATTTTGGCCTCCTTTCGCTAGATTTGAGCTTGTACCTTGATTGCTCGAACGCACATGAAGCCGGGGCTTCTGCTCAGTTTCTCGTAATCCTCGGGCTCTTGCTGCTTGAATGTCTCCGTAGGTAAGGGTTCAAGGATACGCTCCAGGGCAAAGCCTGCCCCGCTCAAGGCGTTGATGACCTCGCTCAAGGGGCGCCGGTAGGAGGGCATGCGCACCACCTTGCCAAACCCGCGCCATTCGTATTCCACCAGCTCTACCTCAAAATAGTTGCTCGTCTCACGATGGATGTCGTATTTTGCATACGGATGTTCCATTGAGAAAACCAGGCAGCCCCCTTCTTTCAGAACTCGATGGAATTCCTTGAAAACCGGTTCCCAATCCTTCACGTAGTCCATGACCAGAGGGCTGATTACGATGTCAAAGGAACTATCCGTCAGGAAATCCAGGGGCTCTTCAAGGTTGGCCTGGACAACGCGGACCTTACCTCCCAGCCGCTCTCTCGCCAGCTGGACCATCTTTTCGTTGGCGTCGAAGGCCACGACCTCCGCGCCGTGGTCGCCCAGCCACTCGGCGTACACACCTGGCCCGCATCCCGCGTCAAGAATCTGCTTGCTCTCCACGTCAGGCAACAGTGACAGGGTTGCAGGGCGTTCGTAGTAAGCGTTGTGGGGTTTGGTGTCGACGAGCGCTGCGTAGGCTTCGGCCAGCGCGTCGTAGGCTCCCTGGGCTACAGGTGTATTTTCGTGTTCCTTCATCGGACCATCTCCATTACACGACAGTATAGACGTGCTCATCCCTTTCGTCAACGATTATGACCGAGATGTGGTACCAATATTGAACAAAGCGGGATTTTCCGGTAAGATGTATATGTAATTCTGGGACGTATCCTCTGCGAGGGATTAGTTTTCTGCGTTCATTTAGGGGGTGACCGTGCCATTCTCTACTATCAATGGACATAAGTTACACGTCGTCGAGGAGGGCGCGTCCACCCGCCAGGTCGCGCTGTTGATCCATGGCTGGTCCAGCTCTTCCTATGCTCTCTCCCCGTTGATGGGGTTGCTCAGCCAACGCTTCCGCTGTCTTGCCGTCGATCTTCCTGGTTATGGGCAATATCCGCGCTTGTCGCAACGCACCAC
>JBNGDR010000586.1:0-1173 GCA_049975685.1 Anaerolineae bacterium | reverse complement strand
CGGCTCCACAGATGGAAGCAGAGAGTGGCTCCGATCTTTACAGAACCATCGTTTCCATGGCATCTTTGCGCCGCAGAATCTTGGCTTTGCGGCTGGCTGTAATCTGGGCATTCAGGAGGCGAGGGGTGATTATCTCCTGCTCTTGAACACCGACGCCTTTCCTCGGTCTGGCGCAATCTCCAAGTTGGTCACCTACATCAAGCGAAATCCCGACGTAGGAATTGTTGGCCCTCAACTTATCTATCCGGACGGACGGTGGCAACGAAGCACGGGGCGGATACCCTCGCCCTACGCTGCGTTTCTGGACGCTATGACCTTGACCTCGGTGCAACATCTGCTGTCCGCCGCATTGTGGAGGTCAACGGGACGATGGTGGCGTCCGCACCTGGTCGAGTACGTTGACGGGGCGTGCATGCTCATCCGTCAACGGGTCGTTGAGGAAATTGGCGACCTTGATGAGCGCTTCTTCTTTTTTGTTGAAGATGCGGAGTTCTGCGACCGGGCCAGGAGACATGGTTGGAAGGTCGTACATGTACCACAGAGCCAGGTTGTTCATCTGAGAGGGGGCAGCTCCTCCAAGAAGAACTACGAGCGCGCAGTTAGGGCGCGCATGCTCTCAGAGGAGATATTTGTGCGTGATTCTCAGGGTGAGAGGGCGTGGCATCGTTTCGTCTTCTGGCGACGTGTGAATTTCTGGTGGCGGATGCAGTGGGCTTCGCTGTGGGGCATGCGAGAGCGATATGCGAAATATGAGCAGACGTACCGGATCTATGCGGAGTCTGCAAGATGAAAATAGCTATGGTTGAATTGCTGGCGCAGACGCCCTTCTATGATCGCTATTTGTCAGAGGCGTTGGTATCTTTGGTTGACCATCTGACCCTGTGTACCATTCGCTTTCATCATGAGCCGGACTATTTCAAGGGAGTCTCGTTCCGGCGTTCCCCGGGTTTGACCGATCGCTTGAGTATTGCTCTTTCCGATTTTGGCCCCCTACGCCAGATCGGCAAACTTCTCGAATATAAGTTGAATTGGCGCCATCTGGTGCGTGCCTTCAGGTCTTGTCCGCCGGATGTGGTGCATATCCAGCGGTTGCCCCTATGGACACGCCCTTTCTGGCTGAGTGAGAAGCGTGACGTGGAGAAGTTACTCGAGATAGATGTGCCGATCGTGTAT
>JBNGDR010000585.1:0-1175 GCA_049975685.1 Anaerolineae bacterium | reverse complement strand
CCCCACGTCTACGCGACGGGTGACGTCAAGGGTGGGCCGGCCTTCACCCACATCTCCTACGACGACTTCCGGGTCTTACGTACCAATCTGCTGGAGGGTGGCGACGCCACCATTGAGGGGCGTCTGGTGCCTTACACTGTCTTTATTGACCCCCAGCTGGGCCGTGTGGGACTCAGAGAGAAAGCCGCTAAGGAACAGGGGTTGGACTACCGCGTGGCAAAAATGCCCATGAGCCGAGTGGCCCGCGCCATCGAGACAGAGGAGACGCGCGGCTTTATGAAGGTCCTCGTCGATGCCCAGACGGACCATATTCTGGGTGTGACCATCCTTGGCACCGAGGGCGGGGAGCTGATGTCCATGCTGGAGATCGCTATGCTGGGCGATCTGCCCTGCACTGTCTTGCGAGATGCTATCTTCACGCATCCGTTACTGGCGGAGGCTTTCAATAACCTATTTGCCACACTCTCTGAGTGAGGTACAGGAGCTCATATGGTGAAGTTGAAAGAGACGGCGGAGTACGGACGCCTCGCCGAGTCGGCGGCGCGGCGAGCAGATTGGAAGCATTGGGGGCCTTACGTCGCCGATCGCGCGTGGGGGACGGTGCGCGAGGACTACAGCGCAACAGGCGAAGCCTGGCAGTATTTCCCTCACGATCACGCCCGGAGCCGCGCCTACCGGTGGAGCGAGGATGGGTTGGCGGGCGTCTGCAATCGCTTTCAGAATATCTGTCTGGCGCTCGCCTTTTGGAACGAGCAAGATCCTATGCTCAAGGAGCGCTTCTTTGGTCTTTCGGGACCCGAGGGTAATCATGGTGAGGACGTCAAGGAGCTCTACTTCTACCTGGATAACACGCCCACCCACAGTTACATGAAGATGCTCTATCGCTACCCCCAGGTGGCGTATCCCTACGCTCTTCTGGTGGAGGAGAACGGGCGCCGGGGCCGGGATGCCCCCGAGTTCGAGTTGACCGATGCCCTGGCCGAGGCATTCGCAGAGAGGCGCTACTTCGATATCTTCATCGAGTATGCCAAGGTGGGCCAGGAGGATATTATCTGCCGCATCACCGCTATAAATCGTGGCCCGCAGTCAGCGCCTCTTCACATCCTGCCCCACGTCTGGGGACGCAATACCTGGTCCTGGGGCTACAATCCCGAGCGACCGCAGATGCGCCCCAT
>JBNGDR010000584.1:0-1176 GCA_049975685.1 Anaerolineae bacterium | reverse complement strand
GGGAACATCCAGTAGCCGTCCCAGCAGTCGAGGGAGATAATGAAGGGCAAGCCCTCCATGGGCTCCAGGGTGGCCACATCGACGTTCCAGAGGAGGGGCTCGTGGCCCCAGCGGTTGATGGAGCCGTGTCCCGAGTAGGTCAGCAGCGCCGGCCCCTGCCCCCAGCTCTGGGTAAGAGCCAGTGTTGCGGCGATGCAGGGGTTCACCGAGACCGGACTACAGTAATCTTTGATATAGACCTTATCCATCGACAACAAGGGCGAGGCGTAGGTGGCGGCGAGATTGTCCAGGGCAGCGGCAAAGCCGGGCTCCGAATTATTGTAACCATCGTCGGCGACGAAAAGCAGATTCCTCATCCAGGGGCCGGATTCCCGATCCTCGTAGGCCAGGATCTTACCCACCACACCCTCGAGCTGAGAAACCGTTTGCACGGGGAAGCGGCCTACCGCGAAATCGGCGAGGCCGTCCCCATCAAGGTCGGCGTAGTAGCTATCCACAGGTACTTCCCCTTGATCTGGATCAAGGAAATCAAGATAGGGGGGGATGTGAACGGGTAAAAAATCTCCATAGGTGGCGGGGTTGAAGCCCTTGAAGTTGAAATGCCCGTCGCCGACGAGCACCAGGTATTCGGGCGCCGGGGCTGGCCAGTTGGCGTGGGCGTAGGCGACGAAGGAACGGATAGCCTCGGGATGCAACACCCCACCATTGAAGAGCGCGTAGGTATCCTCAACATCCACCACCCGAACCCGATACCCCTGAGCCTCCCGCCGGTCGACCCAGGGCTGGAGGGCCGTGAAGAAGGCTTCGGGGGCGATGGCGATGACGTCGGCCCCCTCGGCGGGTTGGAGGAGGTCAACTGTGGCGTGGTAGGCCTCAACCGAGACGGGGGAGAGCGCCTGTGACGCCGCAAGGTACCCTTTCCCTTCCGTCGTGAGATCGTCGACAAAGGCCAGGCCGTCAGCTGTGGGCGTCGACCCGGTCAAGCGCACCGGCTGGAGAGGCTGGGTCACATCGAGAAGATATAGATCCGCTGACGAGAAGTTGGTGAGCGTAATGGCGACGTCAGAACCGACGGAGGGTGAGGCAAAGAGCAGCGAATCATCTCGGCCAGCGGGCGCCCGGCGATAGTCAATCTGGTACCTGTCGAAGTATGCGATGGGTTTGACACTCGCCAGC
>JBNGDR010000583.1:0-1182 GCA_049975685.1 Anaerolineae bacterium | reverse complement strand
CAATGGGAGTCTGTGGTACATGATCGGCCCTGAGCAGTGGATCGATCAATCTTACGTCTCCCGCGTTGACGTCAATCCCCGGCCCGAGGGCGTGGGCGCCGATGAGCGCTGGATCGAGGTCGATACCTTTGAGCAGACGCTGGCGGCCTATCAGGGGGATCGCATGGTCTTCGCCACGCTCATCTCCTCGGGGCGCTCAAACTCCTGGACGCCCGATGGCCTCACGCGCATCTGGGCCAAGATGCCTACCACGCCCATGTCCAACAAGGACGTCGCGCCCGAGGATTCCTCCTGGTACTACCTGGAGGATGTGGAATGGACCCAGTATTTCTTCGAGGATTACGCCCTTCACGCCGCCTATTGGCACGATGCCTTTGGCTTCACCCGCAGCCACGGTTGCGTCAACGTATCGCCCTTGGATGCCAGATGGCTCTTCGAATGGACGTCGCCCTATCTACCCGAGGGCGCCATCGGCGTCTACGCCGGGGAGCGTTACGGTGAGGGTACCTGGGTCTGGGTCCACAAGTCGGAACCCGTGCCCGGCTACGCCCTCGACTAGAATCTACACTACGTTTGCACCTTCGGAGGCCCGACCTTCTCAGGTTGGGCCTCTTTCGCGTTATGATGCCCGGCAGGACACCTCATGGCCTGGGTGTCACGATACCCCGGCGCAAGAATCGTCAAGAGAACACGCTCCATCGCTGCTACCTCCCCGGAACAACGCAACCAGGGTCAAGACAACCCCCTCAATTTCTGTTATCCTGTAACTGGTTAATCCAATTCAGGAGGTGAATCAATGCAGCAGCACAAGGAGAGCTTTCAGATGTCCCCCATCGGTCGGATACGACAGACCGACAATGGGGTCGTGTTGGAGATCGATCCCCCCTTCCGCCCGGCGCTCAAGCAGCTGGGGCACTTCAGCCACGTCATGGTCTTCTGGTGGGCTGATCGCTTCGACAACGACGAGTACCGCAATATGTTGCAGACCGAGCCCCCCTACGCTCAGGGCCACGTCACCGGGGTCTTTGCCACCCGTGCCCCTTACCGTCCCAATCCCATCGCCATGACCACCTGTCCCATCGTGGCCGTCGATGAGGAGGCGGGGCTGGTCACTGTCTCCGATCTCGATGCCTTCGACGGCACCCGTATCGTCGATCTCAAGGCCTACTTCCCCGTCTGCGA
>JBNGDR010000582.1:0-1182 GCA_049975685.1 Anaerolineae bacterium | reverse complement strand
GACGTACTCCGCCAGCGCCTCCTCGGAGGCCATGAACTGGCGCCTTCGTCTCCCGTAGGCTTCCCACTCCCAGACCGTGGAAGGCTCACCCGGCGGCGCCGTGCAGCCGCCGAATTCCTCCATCAGCGCCGGCTTGCCGCAGAGGGCCGTGGTCAGGGCGCAGAGGAAGGGGACGAAGTCGGGATCGAGGGGGCCGGCGGCCCAGTCGGCGTACATAGGGTAGCCGTGCATCACCGCCACGTCCGTCTCGCCGAAGACATCGGGAACGCGCAGGCCGTTGTCCTCGACGAGGCTGGCGACGTGGAGGCCGCAGGTCACCGGGCGGACGGGATCGCTCGCCTTGATGAGGCCCGTCATGTGCCGTACCCAGGCCTGGCCCATTGCGGCGGCAGGGGGTCGGGCGAAGAGATCTGGCTCGTTGCCCAGGTTCCACATACCCACGCCCGGGTGGTCCTTGAGACGGGAGACGACGCCCTGCAGGAGGATCTCCGACGCCCGCTGGGCCAGCAGGTCGGTGTAGGGGTTCACGTAGCCCGCGTCGACGGCACGCCCGTCGCTCACCACCTGGCGGACGTGGTCGGGCACCGGCTCGTGGTGGTGGAGCATCCAGCCGGGCACCCACGACGGCCCGCTCATGTGCCCCACGAAGAAGGTCACGTCGAGCTCCAGCCCCAGGTCGGCGGCGATGTCGCAGACCGTCTCCAGGTTGTCCAGCGCCTCCCCGTTGACGGCGTTGGGGGCGGGCTGCCAGTCCTCCCAGAGCAGGAAGATGCGCACCAGGTGCAGCCCCAGTTCTGCGATGACGGAGAACTCCTTGCGGACCTCGCCCGCGTCGAAGTCGGACCACCAGTACATGGCCTTGCGTCGGGGCCAATAGTTCACGCCCAGGATGAAGGGTTTTTGTTCCATATCCATATTTGCACTCCTTTGGGTTTTGGTGAGCGGTGAGCAGGGATCGGGGACTGGGGATCGGGGATCAGGGCCAGTCTGTCAAGTCTGGGAATCTTGCCTGATCTGGTGTGAACGTTCCAACGTTAGAACGTTCACACGTTGTTTGTCTCATCTTTGGCTCGCCACATGGTGACTGTTTTTATGGTTTCGTTTTGGTTAAGTCGATATGGAGGATCTCTGACTCGGCGAAGATGGGGCCGACCTCCAGATTCAGAAACTCGGCGTAGAGGG
>JBNGDR010000581.1:0-1185 GCA_049975685.1 Anaerolineae bacterium | reverse complement strand
GCCGTCAGTGCTGGATTTTCCCTTTCAGAACTGGAGCGACACGGTTGAACCTCTACCCGATGCCACCACTGTGGTGCGCGGCGACGGCGGTCAGCCGCTGACTATTGCCCGTGAGGGCATAACGCCCCATTCCTGGCGCTCGATCTTCCACAGCTTTCCCGTGGAGACGCTGCCGCCCTCGGAACGTGGTGAGGCGCTTTTGGCGGGGATTGGTTGGCTCTCGCCGTTGGGGAAAAGCAGCTGGTCGGTGACGCCGGCAACGCCCCAACCTGGAGAAAACCTCAAGATCTCCCTCACATTGTACAATGACGCCGACGAGGCGCACGAGGTCGCCATCACCCACACCATGCCCTCTTCGATCAGGCCGGTTCTATCCACACTGCCACCTGAAACCAGCTACGAGACCTCGACACAACAGATACGCTGGACGGGTACGGTGTCTCCAACCAGGCCTCTGACTCTACAATGGGAAGCCTATCTGGAGCCAACCGCCCAGATAGGCGAGCAACTCACCCCCACGGTTGAGATCGAGATCTCCGATTGGGGGCTGGCCTTTTCGCGCTCGGCGGCGCTACGCATTGCCGGAGCAAATCTGGGAGCCAGCGCATGGGTGTCGTCAACGGGAGAAGTCCTGCAACCAAGAGAACCCACGACGCTAACCTTCGCCCTACGTAACACAGGCCCCGGAGACGTTGAGGCAGGTACCGCGCAGATCTGGCTTATGCCGGAGCTGGCACCTATTACCGCCACGCTACCACCAACGCGGGGTACCAGTCTAACACTCTGGGAGGGCGGCCTACCGTCAGGCGTGACACGGACCTTCTCAATCGCCGTGCGGCCGTGGAAGGGTAATGGCCCCGTGCGAGTGGACGCTCTCCTGGACGACGGCACAGGCCAGCGCTGGACGCGCTCCCTATGGCTGGAGGTACCGCCCTGGCAACTCTACATGCCTATCATTACCAGAGGCGTAGAACACTGAAACCGATTCGAAGCTCTTACAGTTACAAAATCGGGGACACGCCCGGTCAACGACTTGCCAGCCAGGAAGCGCCTAACGTCAGCAGCCGCCCACTGAAGGTCAGCCGCTCTGGATCGATGGCCTCCACGGTGTCGGAGGGGAGGTAGAAATCCCGCTCCGCATCCTCCCAGATGATCTGGGTCGCGGGGATCTCTCGCACGCCGAAG
>JBNGDR010000580.1:0-1198 GCA_049975685.1 Anaerolineae bacterium | reverse complement strand
TCCCAG
This sequence comes from Anaerolineae bacterium, assembly GCA_049975685.1. Lineage (GTDB taxonomy): Bacteria > Chloroflexota > Anaerolineae > B4-G1 > SLSP01 > DAOTVC01. The sequence goes on along the minus strand of JBNGDR010000580.1, from coordinate 1,192 downwards.
CGCCTTGACCAGGTCTTCACCCGGCACGATATCTCGCACCAACACCGTAAAACGGTTCTGTTCGACGAGGGGCTGGGCTTCGGCACCAAAGGATCGCACACGATCCAGCGTCGATTCTGAAAGGGGACGTCTATCAAATCGCCGCACCGACCGGCGGCTCATAATAGCAGCATACAACTCGCTGGTCTCCAGTTGCGTGGTATAGGACATGGATGGACCTTTCATGAGGTTAGAATTATGATCCCTATTGTACGTCACTTCTCACCAGTGGACAATTCAACGCTTGCATATACAATCAAATTGGAGACCCAGAAGTCAAGGGCAACCCCGCCCCTTTGACAAGGAATAAGAGATGTTGAGGCCACACTGTGGTTCTCAGAAAACCAGTCGAATTCAGGAAAGGAGAGAGTATGCCCCTCACTAAGATCGTCTGTACGTTGGGACCTGCTACAGAATCACCCGAGATTATCCGCGCCCTGATCCGCGCGGGGATGACGGTAGCACGACTTAATTTCTCCCACGGCACCCACGAAGACAAACGTCGCATGGCCGAGATGGTGCGGCGTGTAGCGAAAGAAGAAGAACAGTATGTTGCACTGATGGGCGACCTCCAGGGACCCAAGATCCGCGTTGGAGAGCTACCAGAAGGGGGCATCCAACTCAAAGAGGACTCCGAGGTCATACTCACATCCGGCGAAATCTCGGATCCCGAACATGAGATCCCCTTCCCCCACCCGGAGATCATCCCGGATATCCACCGTGGCAACCGCATTCTCCTGGACGACGGCGCCCTGGAGCTGCAAGCTATCGAGATAAAATCGTCGCAGATCCGTTGTCGAGTTCGATACGGCGGCCTCCTTACCTCCCACAAGGGCGTCAATCTCCCCGACGTCGAACTGAAGATCTCCGCCCTCACCGAGAAAGACAAGCGGGATGCCTGCGACGCGCTTACACTGGGGCTGGATTATCTGGCACTATCCTTCGTGCGCAAGGCCACCGACATCGTGGAGCTCCGAGACTATCTTGACGACGAGGTACGGGCGGAGCAGAAGCGGCGTCCGGGTGAGAACCCTCATACTCGTCCTTCCATCGTAGCCAAGATCGAAAAGCCGGAAGCGCTGCGCGAGCTGGAACGTATCATCCAGGTCTCCGATGCCGTCATGGTAGCCCGGGGCGATCTGGGTGTGGAGAC
>JBNGDR010000579.1:0-1198 GCA_049975685.1 Anaerolineae bacterium | reverse complement strand
CTGTCCTGAGATTGGCCGAAGGAAGGGCTGCCGAGCCATTCATCAAGGCTCTATCGAGGGCGGCGAGCCCCGCTTTCGGGCGTCCCCAGCTGGCGTATAGGTGGGCAAGGCGCAGATATGGATACGGATTCTGTTCCAGGAGGCGTGCGGCTTCCTGGAAATATGCTTCGGCGGCGGTGAAGCGGCCGGCGTTGAACATCTGCTCCCCTTCGCGGAGCGGAGTCATCCCTGACAACTCGGGTGCTGGAACCCCGAGGAGGAGCAGGAGGCCCACAACAAGGAGGATTTGAAGGATCTGGTTGACGTGTTTCACAGCTAGGGGCGTCGCACCACGGGTAGATAGGTCCGCCCGGTGATAGGGCGAAGACCCTGAGTATGGCTGACGACCTGAGTTCCTGAGCCGCCTTCGATCTGTAGAGTATACTCTCCGGGGAGGTGGTGGGGAGAGACGAAGGTGAGGTGATGGGGGCCAAGGGACACAGTGCGGGTGAGAGTCAGGGGCTCGCTCAATGTCTCTGTCCACCTCTCGCCCAGGGGGGGCATCCAGAGGATCTGGGTCTGTGTGATGGGCGGCTCCTGGGCGCTTGGCTGCCCATCTCCATCCAGATCTGTGAAGAGGGTGAGGGAGAGCGTGACGGTGCGCGTGAGTTCTACCGTTGTAGAAACCTCGGCGGAGGAGGGCCAGATCTCCCAGTGGCCTACCCTGTCGCGAGCACGTCCTCGGAAGTACCAGGTGCCATTATCTGGTAGAGCGATCTGTGTTGCGGTTACATTCTCGGTCTCAGGCCAACCGGCGACAGATCTCCAGGGGCCGGTGGGGGTTGACGCTCGTTGAAGTTCTGTGTACCAGGGGCCAGCCAGATCATCGGTGATACTCCAGGTGAGAGTGAGTGTGGTGGAGTTGATCTGGGTTGGTAAGGAGATAAGGGTGGATGTGGGTGGCACGGTATCCCGTTGGATGAGGAGGAGTGGGGGGCCTCCGATGAGATAACGTCCCTCCGGGTGGTTGTCACAGGTTGCAGGTGCCAGGGATAGAGAAAAGGTGCCGTTGGTAGCGGTGACCGTGCGCGTTTGTCCCACTCTGTCGATCAGGGTAGCGTTGGGGAGGATGGCAGGGTGGTTGTAGGTGAGGGGGGCATCTGTGTGGTTCCAGAGCACATCGATGCGGCCCTCTGGTGTGCCCCAGAAGGTGATACGC
>JBNGDR010000578.1:0-1199 GCA_049975685.1 Anaerolineae bacterium | reverse complement strand
TCGCCCTTCAGTGCCCGGCGCAGCGCGGATAGACCCTTTGACGAGGATACCCCCCTGGCCTTCACTCTGGAGGGGTTGAAGCGCTCAGGGGCGCGCAAGCCCGTACTCGTCGATTTCCAGCTCCGCCCGCAGGATTCCGAGCACCTGGCCTACGCCATGAACGTCCTCGACTGGCCCACCGGCGACATGGAGGGGCAGATTCAGCGCGTGCTTGAGACCACCTTCGCCACGGATATGACGCTGGAGGAGCGTGAGAGGAATCCTCAGGCTGCTAACGGCGACTTGCGTCTCATTCCCATGCTGGAGATCGCTATCCCGGGTGATAACCCGCCCCTGGCGACCACCACGCCCGCCATGGACGTGAGGTGGCGCGGCGACATCAGCGGCACGGTGCACCTTGTGCAGGAGGGTGATCACGTCCGATTTGATCTAGAGGATTGGTCGCGGTCAACGCGCATGTATTTCGAGATCTACAAAGGCCCGTGCGAGGCGTTGAATGGGTCCTGGTTCGGTCCCTTCTCCGTGGCAGCTGGGGACGATGTGTACACCCTGCAGAACCGGGACCTGATTGACTTCGCCGACGGCGCCCACGCCATCATGACCTACGATAACGTCGCGGGCGAGGATCGGGTCTGTACCACCATCGGCAACGTCGTCAACGGTCCCTGGGATGATAAGATGGTCGATCCGGCGCCGCTGGAGATCGCGGGGGTCTCCGTCCAGGAGAAGGACGACGACACATTGGCCGCGTATGTGCCGCTGACGATGGTCGAGGACGATCTGGGGGCTGCCCGCGTCGCTTTCGCCGGGCACATGGTCTATCAGCCGAAGGCCAGCGGGTGGGGCAACGCTCACGAAGCTCGGCTGGTCTGGCTGGTGCAGATGCTCACCGACGTCTGCGACACGACCGATTTCACGCCCTCGACGGCCGCGGAGAGCAACAGTGACCTCTACGATCTGGAGTACGTAGCGTATTGCAGCAGCGGCGCTCATCGCGTGGAGCAATCTCAGATCGTCCATTTCTACGATGATCCCTGGTATCTCACCGGCCTCGACGTGCGCGAGGATTACGGCATCGATCTGGCAGTGGTCCACGAACGCCCTGCCGGTGATGATGACTTCGACAATGACGACCGCCTGTGGACCCTGGCGACGGGTCTGGAGGCTGCCTTCCTCAGCGCGCGCACGGATGATCGGGG
>JBNGDR010000577.1:0-1206 GCA_049975685.1 Anaerolineae bacterium | reverse complement strand
CGTCATGAGCATCCAGATCGAGATCAATCCAGAAGCGAGCCTTGTCGCGTTCGCCCGCTTTCATCTCCTCCAGGATCTGCTCCACTTTTGCCAGGCTCTTCTCGGGATGACAATTCCGTACGTCCCGACCCACGACGCCCTTGGGACGTTTGAAGATACGGGTCTTATGCTTGTTCCAGGCCAGCACCTTGTCGTTCTCGTCAAGGACGGAGAACTCAATGGGCAGCGTCTCAAGCAGGGCTTCCAACACTGATTCCGGCAGCTTTCCGATCATCTTTACCTCCTAGTAAATACAGGGATCGGGCTCTAGATCGCCGGGCCTCTTGTATGCTTCAGTGAACGTTTCAACGTTTGCACGTTCACACGCTATTTTATTATCGTTGATGTAGTTTACCACAGAGCAGATGGGCCAAAATAGGGCTTCTGTTGTCCCCAGTTAATGTCTCCTATGTTCGAAGTCAAATGGGCGGGGAGACCCGTCATAGCTCTTGCATGAACTTCTCAACCTGGTGATCCCATTCTATCGTTTCCAACTCCACCTCGGTCTTGCCTTCCACCTCGGCGGCGCCTACAGTGACGTATCCGCCGCCCCCCACGAAGTGGACGCAACACGAAGTCTGCGAAGACTTTTCCAACCCTATACCTCCCTCACCGAAGCAAGATGTCGCCTTGGCAACGATCTCCTCAGGCGGGAGTCTGCTCTCCGCAACATAACGCATGACGGGCCTCCTCGAATAAGGTGATGGGCACCTCCACATCGTATGCAACGATGGGAAGCGCCCTCCTCTCGCTAGGGAATGACTTCGATCTGTTTGGTGCCCTCCCAAAGACCGTGAATATTACAATAGGCCAGGGCGTAGAGTGTGCCCGGCTTACTGGTCTTCATACTGGTGGTACCACTGTGGTGCGTATAGACGGGTCCCTCATTGGGTCCCTTGGTGGACTCCCCATGGGCGTTGAAGAGGAATTCAGCCACGTCGTAGGTGAACTTCTCGCCCTCGGGATGGAAGTAAAGTTTGATCCAGCGGATGTGGTGCTCGGTGGTGTTGGGGTGGGCGATCTCCTTGCCCAGGGACGCCTTCACCTCAAACATCTCGCCCGCTTTCACCCGATCCGGACATTCGATAACCGGAACGTGCTTCTCCTTCTTCCAATCCGCGTGTTGAAAGTGACCGCCAATTGTCGTCTCCATCTCTATAACCTCCT
>JBNGDR010000576.1:0-1207 GCA_049975685.1 Anaerolineae bacterium | reverse complement strand
CAGATGTCGATCCCCATGCGCTCGGAAAGCAGAGCGATCTCATTGACCAGCGCGATGTTCACCGCGCGGAAGGTATTCTCCAGCAGCTTGGTCAGCTCCGCCGCCGAGGGCGAGGAGACCTCGTGTACCGGAGCGCCCATCTGTCGAAGGAAGGCCGCCGCCACGACGGTGGAATCCCCGTTGAGCCCGCCTACGACCTTGGGGGTGTTGTAGGCGCTCCATTGTTTGTTACCTGGATCGATGCGCTCCGGGGAGAAGGCCAGGTAGAAATCCTCCCCGGCCCGCAGGCCGCTCTCTTGTTCCAGGATAGGCTTTACAACCTCGATGGTGGTGCCAGGATAGGTGGTGGATTGCAGGACCACGAGCTGTTGCTTTCGCAACCGGGGGGCAATCCCCTCGGTGGCCGCGATAATGTAGGCGAGATCGGGGGTTCGCTGTATGGTGTAGGGGGTGGGCACACATATGAAGATGATGTCCGCGTCTCCCAGGACATCGTAGTCAAGGGTAGCGCTCAGCTTCCCACTGCTGACGAGAGGGGCCAGCTCCTCATCGGTGACGTCCTCGATGTAGCTGTGCGCCTCATTGAGGTGGCGTACCTTGGCTTCGTCCACTTCGACGCCTACGGTGGTGAAGCCTGCCCTGGCACAGGCCAGGGCCAGAGGTAACCCTACATATCCGATACCGATAATACCTACCTTTGCATTGCGATGGGTAATCTTTTCAGAGAGAGAAGAGCTCATGAGTTCACGTCCTCCTTGTTTTTTGTGTCATGGGGCATGGGCGCGTCATCCCGGTGGTGCAGGAGGGATGACAGATCCTATGCCGTGTGGATGCGCTGGGCCAGAAGCGCCAGCTTCACCTCCACCTCGTACCAGGTGATCTCAGAGAGACCGAGTTTTTGTCGTAGAGTCTCGGGATTCACACCCTCGGCGTAGTCACGTGCGGCACAGGTCCAACGCAACATCTCGAAGGTCAGCCGCGGCACCTCTGCCTCCCGTGCCACCTTATCCAGTTGATACTCAAGATTTCGCGCCGTCCAGGGGAAAAGGAATTGCTTGGGCTCGTAGACCTGCAGGTACTCGCGGAGAACTGTGACCCACCAGGCAGGGAGCGCGATACGGCGCTCCTTGTGCCGGCGGCTGGGGCGCCGGTAGCGAATCCAGAGTATGGGACGGGCAGGCCGGGTAAGGTCTATATGGTTGAGGGC
>JBNGDR010000575.1:0-1209 GCA_049975685.1 Anaerolineae bacterium | reverse complement strand
GTAAGCCATGAGTTTGCTCTTGATCTCGGCCCACTTGGGCGAGTTCAGGAAGGCCTGTAGCGTATCCAGGTCCTTGGCGACAAAGCCCATTCTCACCTCAGGCCAGTCGCCGTGAATACTGTACCATGCTTCGGTGGGCTGCATATTAGCCTCAATCATGGCTTCGGGGAAATCCTGGCTGACGTATTGAAGATAAGCCTCCTCACGTCCCGGCCGGACGTTCCAGGTCATCAGTAATTTAATGGGTTGTCGCATATAGATACTCCGTCAGGAAAACCAGGGGGTTGTAGCCGGTAAATAATGGCTTAACTCCCGCATGATCTCTTCAAAGCTGCCGCCGAGTACCACCGAGAAGACGATAGCGACACAGCAGCACATCAACAGGAATGCAATGACGATGGGGAGGAGCACAGCGGCAAAGCCCTTGCCCAGCGAGAAGTAGTGAGCGGCGGCCACGGCCATGGCCTCCAGCACCAGACTGTAAATGCCGAGGGCCAGGGAGACCAGACTTATCAGCAAGCTAAAGATAATGGAAAGCACCGGTATTAGACCAAGTAAAGAGGAGAAGAGTGACAGGCCTGTGGTCACGTATATCAACGGCGCCATCACCGTTGAGACGAAGAAAAAAGTCTCATCGTACTCTCCCTCGCCGCCCAGCAATTTCGCGGCGAGGTGAATGAGTCCCACGCTGATCAGGGTACCGATGACAGCCGTGGCGATCCAGACGGGTATGCCGCAGACCAGGGTGCCCACAGACAAACCAATGATATTGCTCCCGGGGCTCATGGGCGGCATCTCACTGTACAACTCCGGAGGAAGCAACTCGCGGAAGAGTGCGGACGTGTCCCCGTATTGGGTGCCGGCCAGGAATTGAATGGCCATGGTCACCAGGGTGGACAGCGTCGACGCCAGGGAGGCGACAACAATCCAGACTAATCCACGCTTCAGTTCTGCCTCACGACGGTAACGGGCGAAGGCCTCTACCGATGGGGAAAGTAACACGTCGCGCCAGATTTGCATGGCGGGAGTCTTCGTGTCCCCGGTGTAACCATAGGGCTCTTCATAAGCCATAATTACCTCCTTTGGTTTCCCTTGGTGCGGAGATCATTCGCCCAGCTGGGCCAGCAGCTGTCGCGCCTGCTCTGCCCATACCTGGGGTGGGTTGGTCTCCAGAAAGGCCTGTAACGTCTCGCGTGCCTGCTCAGTTTG
>JBNGDR010000574.1:0-1212 GCA_049975685.1 Anaerolineae bacterium | reverse complement strand
TCACCGCCTCCAACTTGAACTTGGGCAGGACGTAATGCTTCACCACCACGGTGATCTCGGAGAGCGTGTTGCCCAGCTGCGCCTCGATCTTGTAGTTCCCTGTATTCACCTCGTTGGCAAGGCGGAAATCGGTCGCCGCCACACCGTACTCAGAGGTAGTGAGGGTACGGCGGAAGACCTTGTTGCCCTTGGCGTCGGTGATGGTGAGGTCGAGATCTTGCCCGGCGGCGGGGGCCAGGTCGAAGCTGCCCAACGCCAGAGCCCGCAGGTGGATGAGCTGACCCGGCTGGTAGATGGGTTTGTCGGTGGTCAGCAGGATCTTGTAGTCACGTTCGATGGCAATCTCGCGCTCGACCGTATCCCGGCCCTGAGGCGAACGGGTCTCAACGACGAGGACACTGTGGGGATCGGGATCAGCGGGCAGGGAGAGAGCCACTGCCAGGCTCCCCGTCTCGTCCGTCTGCCCCTCGAAGAGCGTCTCTTCGGCGTGAGGCTTGATCCAGGCACGCACCTGCGCGTTGGGGATAGGGCTGGCGTCCCCCACCTCCCGCACCACGACGCGCAAGGCGGCCTTGCTCTCCGGTGCGAAACGCGTCTGACCGTAGACCAGGGTCTCCTGCGTGGGCGAGTGCTCGGGCAGACGGGCCGCGTAGAGGAGAGCCACCCCGCCTCCGACCACCCCGAACACGGTCAATACCAGACATGCAACGCCAATCCAGATCCAGGGACGCTTCTTCATGATCTCCTCCTCAGAAAACCAGTTGAAAGTTTCGAGTTGCGAGTTGCGAGTAGAACAATGCCTTGTTTGGTCCTCCTAGGTTACATGCAGGAAAGTGTTAAAATGTTCACGAGCAAGGACGCCGTGGTCAAGGGATAGTCAACAGCGATATCCAAGAGCGCCGCCCTCTATTGTAACAACGTTGGTTGTGCAGGGAAAGTTCCACGTCCGACCAAGCGATCCATTTCGAGTAAACGCTTGACCATCCAGACAAAAGCACCATAATATTGTCCCAACGACCCATGACACACGCACGACAACTCATTGTACTCACACTGATTTTGATGATAACGGTAGCGCTATACGCCCCAGCGCTGGACTTCGGCTTCATCTGGGACGATCCCCAGTGGTACGGGCGCGTCGTAAACAAATCCCTGGGCGAAATCCTGGGACCCCATCCCAACTACCACTTCTTTCGACCGGGCACCCTACTC
>JBNGDR010000573.1:0-1213 GCA_049975685.1 Anaerolineae bacterium | reverse complement strand
TAATAATGTGGAGGTTTGCGAATGGCTGAACGAGAGGTTGTAACCCTGGGAGACGAACGACTACGGCAGTCCTCTCACGCTGTGGAGACGATGACGCCGGAGATCGAGACATTGATCGACGACATGATAGAGACCATGCGCGCCAGCGATGGCGTGGGGCTGGCTGCTGTCCAGGTTGGCGAGATGGTACGATTGGTTCTGGTGCAGACCCCAGAGGACGAAGAAGAGCCAGGCAGCGGTGAGCTGTACGTTGTTCTGAATCCCGAGATTGCGAAGTCCAGCTCCGAGGTGGAAGCAGGTATTGAGGGATGTCTTTCTATACCGGGCTACATCGGTGAGGTTGAACGTTCAACGTGGGTCGTTGTGCGTGGCAAGGACCGACGTGGAAAACGCTTCCGTCTGCGCGCCAGGGGATTTCTGGCACGGGCTTTCCAACACGAGATCGATCACACCAACGGTGTGTTATACATTGATCGCTTGACGGGACCCGATCGGATCTGGCCCGTGGAGGAAGGCGAGGAAGAGAAGGCCGAGGCTGAACAAGAGATCCCGGCTTCTTCCAGAGTTCACATCTGAATTGACGTTAACTACTGTGAGGGATCAGGGTGGATTTTATCTCTGATCCCTCACGGTATGTAGCAAGATAATTCCAAAATAGTCATATTCATACAAAAGTAAATGTATATCAGGAGGAAAATAGTGGTAACTATCGAAGAAGTGATGGATGCACTGAAGAATGTCATGGACCCCGAGATCGGACAGAACATCGTCGATCTGGGTATGGTTCGGGAAGTGGAGGTTGATGGATCCGACGTGAAGGTCACCATCGCCTTGACAGTGCCCAACTGTCCCTTGCAGGATACGATTGCCCGGGATGCAGCCGAGACCGTCGATGCTCTTGAAGAGGGTTTGAACGTCCAGATCAATCTCACGGCGATGAACGAGGAGGAGAAGGCGCGCCTGATGGAGCGGCTTCGTGCGCAGCGCCAACCCCGTGCCCGGGCTGAGGAGTCCATCGCGGCGCAGATGAATAAGGTCAAGTCGGTAGTAGCCGTCATGAGTGGCAAGGGCGGGGTGGGGAAGTCGACGGCGGCGGCGCTGCTGGCGGCCGGTCTGCGCCGCAAGGGGCTTCGCGTCGGCGTTCTTGATGCTGATATCACCGGCCCGAGTATCCCCATGGTCTTTGGCGTCCATGAGGCGCCCACCATGGGAC
>JBNGDR010000572.1:0-1213 GCA_049975685.1 Anaerolineae bacterium | reverse complement strand
TCTACACACTGGGTAATGATGGCAAAATCCAGGTTGCCTACCAGGCTTGCGTGGAATGCGGCAGCTGTCGCGTGGGATGTCCCTACAAGAATATCGGTTGGCAGTTGCCCAGAGGCGGATATGGAGTCGCCTACAAGTTTGGATAGCTCAAGGATGGAAGCCCGGTGAACAGGGACTAGCAAGCCACAGCAGCAGTCCCCGACCGGAATAACGAGACCTCCGGGCATCTTTGCCCGGAGGTCTTCTTGCTCTATAACGTCGTCGCTACCAGGCGGCGTCGGGGTCAGCCCAGGGTTCGGTTACACGTTTGTAGTCGAAGATCTCCTCTGGTTCGAAGAAGAGCGGTATTTCCCTTTCAGCCGACTTGGGGCTGTCGGAACCGTGGATGAGGTTGTGTCGGTTGGAGAGACCATAGTCGCCACGGATGGTTCCTGCTGCGGCCTGCTTGGAATTGGTCTTGCCCATCATGGCACGCATCACCGAGATGGCCTCTGGTCCCTGCACCACCATCACCATAACGGGCGCGGAGGTGATGAATTTGAGCAAAGGCTCGTAGAAGGATTTTCCCTTATGTTCGGCGTAATGTCGTTCGGCCAGATCCCGATCGACCCACATCATTTTCATGGCCGCGATGCGGAGTCCCCTCCGCTCGATACGCTGAATGATCTCTCCCATGAGACCTCGTTGAACGGCATCGGGTTTGAGTATGATCAGTGTCTTTTCCAAGAGTAACCTCCTTTGTGGAAATAACACCGGAGGGCGCTCGTCAACCGCGCCCTCCGGTAGTTTCGGGACTTATTATAGGCGGTTCATAGCTTCCTGGTAGGTCTTCAGTGCCTTATCCAGTAGCCCTTGTTTCATGTAGGCATCCCCCAGGGCTCTCAGCGGTCGGGGGTTATCTGGCTGCTCGGCAGAGTGCTCTTGTAGATCGTCGATGACATGCTCCATAAGTTCGTCGGAGCGTATGAGTTGGGTGTAGTGGCTGATAGATTCTTCCCCTTCCCCGGCGGCCCAGAGCGCACGGGCTAGGGCAAGGCGTGCCTTGTGATCGGAGTCGTGCTCTTCAACGTAGGCTCGCTGTTCGTCAAGGCTCATCCCCGCAACCTCGGGTGCTGCGGCTTCCTCAACCTCTTCGGGTTCAATCTCCGCTACCTCGGCTTCGGCTTTGGGTGCAGGTGCCTCTTCCTTCGTTTCTGCTTCAGCAACTTCTTCC
>JBNGDR010000571.1:0-1217 GCA_049975685.1 Anaerolineae bacterium | reverse complement strand
GGCGGTGGCGACCTGCTCTCCGCCGTGCGGCGCTCATTGCCCGAGATCGAGGGGGCCAGCGCCTTCGTCTTCCTCTCCTCGAAGGAGCCCGACCGGCTGGTCGTCGCCCGGCTGGGTAATGCGGGAGGCATCGTCATTGGCCTGGGTGAGGGGGAGACCTTCATCGCGTCGGACATCCCCGCCATTCTGCCCTACACCCGGAGGGTCATATTCCTGGAGAACCGGCAGCTGGCCCGTCTGAGCTGCGACGGCGTCGAGATCTTCACCCTGGAGGGACAGCAGATCGTCCCCCGGGTACATACCATCGCCTGGGATCCCGTATCCGCCGAGAAGGGTCCCTACCGCCACTTCATGCAGAAGGAGATTGCCGAGCAGCCCCGCGCCATCACCGACACCATCCGGGGGCGGGTCGATTTCCACGGCGGGCGAGTGCACCTGGATAATCTATCCCTCACCGAGGAGGAGGCCCGCTCGCTGGATAAGATCATCATCGCGGCCTGCGGTACCTCCTATCACGCCGGATTAGTGGGCAAGTTCATGCTGGAAAACTTGGCCCGCATCCCCGTAGAGGTAGACTACGGCTCCGAGTTCCGCTACCGCAACCCCCTCATTGCGTCCAACACCGCGCTCCTGGTTATCACCCAATCGGGAGAGACGGTGGACACACTGGCCGCCATGGAGGAGGGGCGGAATCAGGGGGCGCGGCTCTGGTCCATCGTCAATGTCATGGGCAGCCAGGCCCAGCGCATCTCCGATGGTTACATTCTCATGCAGGCCGGGCCGGAGATCGGCGTGGCTTCGACGAAGGCCTTCACCACCAGCCTCGTGGATCTCTACCTCCTCGCGCTCCACCTGGGTGAGAAGCGGGGAGTACTTGATGCGGCCTATCTCCAGCACGCGGTGGACGACATCGCGCGGCTGCCACATCTGGTGGGAGAGGTAGCCGAGGAGAACGAGAGCTACGCCGAACTGGCCGAGATCTTCCACAAGCGGCGCCATTTCCTCTACCTGGGACGCGGCTTGAACTATCCCGTCGCGCTGGAGGGAGCGCTCAAGCTCAAGGAAATCTCCTACATCCACGCGGAGGGCTATCCTGCCGGGGAGATGAAACACGGCCCCATCGCCCTCATCGATGAGACCATGCCCGTGGTCACCGTCGCCACCCGGGATGATGTCTACGACAAGATGATCAGCCAGATCGAGCAGGTCAAGGCTCG
>JBNGDR010000570.1:0-1219 GCA_049975685.1 Anaerolineae bacterium | reverse complement strand
ACTAACGTGAATCACCCTCGCGTTGTGACAATCGTGCTGAACTGGAATCGCCGAGAAGATACCCTTGAATGCTTGCGTTCATTAGAACACTTGACTTACCCTAAATACGGAGTCATTGTTGTGGATAATGGTTCGACCGATGGCTCAGTAGAGGCCGTCCAAGAGGCCTTCCCATCGGTCCAACTGTTGACCAACGCGGAGAATCTGGGGTTTGCCGGGGGCAACAACGTGGGGATACGCCACGCTCTGGATGGGGAGGCTGATTACGTTTTCTTGCTGAACAACGACACGGTGGTTGATGCGGCGCTGCTGGACGAGGTGGTCGCTACAGCCGAGACCGACCCGCAGATCGGGCTGGTAGGGCCTAAGATCTACTATTACGATCAGCCGGATAGATTGTGGTACGCCGGCGCCAGGGAACAATGGCTGCGGCGTATCCCGGCCACGGTGGGGCTTGACGAGCTTGACCAGGGGCGATATGATCAGGTTCGAGAGACCGCTTTCATCTACGGCACGGCAATGCTGATCCGTCGCCAGGTGTTAGAGGACATTGGCCTGTTCGATGAGCGTTTTTTCGCCTACCATGAGGACGCCGATTTTTGCATGCGCGCCCGGCAGGCTGGGTATCGCTGTGTATACAACCCCCGAGGTGTGATCTGGCACAAGGTTTCGGCAGCCACCCGCGATGCCCCTCACGTCCAGGATTATCTGCGGGCCAAGGGGCGGATTCTATTCTTCGTCAAACACGTGAATGGCATTCGCCTGCCATTGGTACTGCTCTACGAGCTGTACCGGCTGGTAAAGGTATGGGTATGGCGACTGCGCGATGGCCGCATTGAGAACGGCCGCTCTTACTCGCGGGGGTTGTGGGACGGCGTGCGCGAGTTCGTCCTATGCCCTGAAGGAGCCCAGCAGAGGAGTTTGACATAGGTGGAGACCGCCCTCAGCCTCATCCGCAATTCAATCTTCTCCTCCCTGGCTAGCTTGATCACAAAGGCAGCCAACACGCTGGTGTTCATTCTGATCGCTCGCCGACTGGCGGTGAACGAGGTGGGAGTCTACTCGCTGGCGCTGACCTACAGCATCATCTTTGTCCAGGTTGCCTCCTGGGGACTTGACCAATTGCTCACCCGCGAGGTAGCTCGACACAGAGAGAAGACGGAGCGATATTGGATCAATTTCCTGCTCATCCGGCTAGTGCTCTCCCTGCTGACCTATG
>JBNGDR010000569.1:0-1220 GCA_049975685.1 Anaerolineae bacterium | reverse complement strand
GGCAACACATCGGTGGGGGTTCTGGTGGCAGTGGGCACGCTGGCAGGGGACGATGATAGGGTGGGCGTGCAGGATGCCAGAATCAGGACAACCGTGATCGATAATAACGGACGGCATGAACCGCGAGCGATCAAGAGGCTCCTCCCTGGCGATCTATGCCCCCATTCTATGCGGTTTGCGTATTTTCGCAACGTGGGACCGGATCCGTGTTAGTTTTTGGAGTGTTGTCAGAGATTTCGAGGAAGCTCCGCCTGGACATGGCACTATAACTTTATATAATCGTCGTAGAGATGGTTTGGTAACGTCGACTTTGGGAAATTCGGTACTTTTTTCCTATGTCCTTCTGATGAGGTATATGTCATAATAAGGGTGTAGACTTCAAAAAAAGGTGGTGACAATGCAACTATCACTATTCTCGTCTCGTGAGCAACCCGAGTTTGCAATTGGCCTTCTCTCCCTGTTTTTATCGGCTTTCTTCCTTGCTCTGGGACATTTCATCGGTTACTCCAACTTCCACAGTGGGGCCTTCGACGGCGTATTGCCTCTGCTGCCGATCCTCTTCGGCGTGGCGGCCTTGGGGCTGGGTACGCCCTTTGTGGCGCGTTGGAAGCAACGCCGCCGGCTCTGCTGGTTGCTTATCCCTGTCGTTGTGCTCCTGATGGACGCGCTGCTCTTTCGATTCTATCGCGCCGACATGTGGGTCCATTGGCGAACTCGCTGGCCCCTCGTGCCCATTGGCCTGGGGCTGAGCCTGTATGCCGTGTACTTCCTGGGACGCAGGTGGCGTTATCTGCTGCTTGCATCGACGGTCATCACAAGCTCCGGTATGTTGATGCTGGCTTTCTTCTCGGCTTTCCTTGAAGAGATGATCTACGCCCAACCCTATATTCCCGCTGTTCTCTATCTCTGCGGCATCACTCTGGTGGTTTTCAATCTATTGAAAGCCCGCGCTTATTGAACGACTTCGGGTGGTCTATCAAGGCCGGGATTATCCCGGCCTTTTTCTTTGCTAGCTGCGCGTTAACGTTTCTGTGCTATGATGTAAGGTGGTGGAGACCCTACTCGCGGAGACCTCTGTCACGTCCAGAGGTGTTCTCATGTGGGTCCCCCATCAACGATTAACAGAAAATGTCCGAGCAGGCGAGATGCCCAGTGGATCGACCTAATCCCAGGTCCCAGTTCCCTGCTTACTCCTCCCTGCTCACCGATCCCTGTATTTT
>JBNGDR010000568.1:0-1225 GCA_049975685.1 Anaerolineae bacterium | reverse complement strand
CTTTACCCGATCTTCGCCCCGATCATCCCCGCGCGGCGGAGGCCTTGTGGCGTGTGGCGGAGATCTTGGAAGAGCAGGGGGATCGTGCGGAGGCTGCTGATGCTTTCGTGGAACTGGCAGACCGCTATCCCGACGATCCTGGTGCCCCGGAGGCCCGCTTTCGTGCAGGATTGAACCGCTATATGTTGGGAGAGCGGGAGACCGCGGCCCAGGCCTGGCAGGATCTCATCCTGTGGTATCCTTACGACGAGCGTGCCAACGCTGCACGTTTCTGGTTGGGTAAAAACGCCCTGGAGGCCGGGAACGCGATCAGTGCCACGGCTTATCTCAGCCGCACCGCGAGCACCGATCCTTGGGGTTACTACGGCTTGCGTGCTGCGGATCTCATGGGAGGACGGGCGCCAATGAGCGCCACAACCTCGTCGCTGCTTCCCTGCGGAAGCGCACAGGAACAGCAAGCCGTCCTGGACTGGATGGCGAGTTGGCTGGATCGCGAACCTCTTCCCAACCTCAGCGTTCCTCCCACCGAAGTCTTGAACGATCCCCGTCTGGCGAGAGGCACGGAGCTGCTGCATCTGGGTCACTTTGACGAGGGGCGTTCGGATCTGGAGGCGTTGCGCGAGGATACTGTGGGCGATGCGTTGTCCCAATATCACCTGGCTCTCATTTTCCGGGAAGCCGGGCTTTATCGTTCCTCCATCATCGCGGCTGCTACGGTCTGGCGTCTATCCCCGGCTGATGACATCACCCAGATCCCTCGTTTTCTCGGCTGTCTCGTTTACCCTACCTATTTTGATGATCTGGTGGAGCGAGAGGCAGAGACCTTCGGATTTAACCCGGTGACCCTCTACGCCTTATTGCGCCAGGAGAGCCTTTTTGAGGGGTTTGCCACCTCCTATGCGGCCGCCCACGGCTTGATGCAGGTTATCCCGGCAACGGGTGCAGAGATCGCCGCCGCGTTGAATTGGCCTCCGGATTATGAAACCTCTGACCTCTACCGCCCCTTTGTCAGTGTGCGCTTCGGCGTGTGGTATCTGGCACAGCAACGAGAGCGTTTCGATGGCGAGATCTATCCCGCGCTCGCAGGTTATAATGGTGGACCGGGCAACGCAGCCCGCTGGTGGGAGATCGCGGGTGGCGACCGGGATCTCTTTGTAGAGATCATAGGCTTTGAAGAGACGCGAGCCTACGTTACTCGCATTACCACCCACCACGCACACTATCG
>JBNGDR010000567.1:0-1229 GCA_049975685.1 Anaerolineae bacterium | reverse complement strand
AGCACAGACCTCTCGAATTGCAGAAACCCCCTTATTATCGACTTGTCCCAGTGTGTTCTGTCTTTATGTAATTCTTGGGTACGAGCGTATGTGTGATAAAATGTGGGTACAACTTCTATTCCGCTTCCCCGCTGCGTTCGGGACTTGGGCGGTGTGGAGCTTGTACAGATTCTCGCCATCTCGATAATTCACAGTTAGGGAATAACTATGAACGCTAGTACTATTCACGTCCTACTGGTCGCGGCAGATTCGGTAGACGCAACCCTTATCCGTGATAACCTGGCGGAGGCCCAGCTTATCGGTTGTAACTTGCCCCGCTTCGAAGTAGAGCATGTCATGCGACGGGGAGCAGGAATGAAATATCTGGATGAAGGGTGGGCCGATGTAGTACTTATCGACCTCGAACATCTAGATAGGGAGGACGGTGGTGCTGTTGCCAAACTGTACTATCGTTTATCTGAGTTGCCTCTGGTGGTATTGAGAGCGCGAGACGACGAGACTATAACCTATGAGTCTGTCCCCACCGAGATTCAGGAATATATTCAATCTTGCATCTATAAAGACGAGATCATGGGTAGTCTGTTGGCCCGAACGCTGGTGTATGCTATTGAGCGCAAACGGACCAATGTGCAACTGGAACAATGTGTCATTGAGCGTACGATAAACCTGCAGGCGCAGATTGCCGAAAGTCAGCTGGGGAAGCAGGAATTCCGAAGTCATGAGTCAGAATTGTCTGATATCATCAACGCAGAAGCCATTCAGGCGTTGATGGACGATTTTTACGCCCTGACGGACATCGGTATCGCCATCGTGGATATGGAGGGTGGGGTGCTAGTAGCCACCGGGTGGCAAGATATCTGTACGAAGTTTCACCGCGTTCATCCTGAAACTTGCCGGCACTGCATCGAGAGCGATACGTTGCTCTCCTCGGGGGTCAAACCTGGCACGTACAGACTCTATCGATGTAAGAACCGTATGTGGGATATGGCTACCCCTATTATCGTCGGGAGTCGACATGTGGGTAACCTTTTCCTGGGGCAATTCTTCTTCGCTGATGAAGAGGTCGATCGTGAGGTTTTCAGACAACAGGCGCGGCGCTATGGGTTTGACGAAGAGGCTTATCTGGCTGCGCTCGATAGAGTACCTCGGTGGTCGAGAGAAAGGGTTGAGACCGTCTTCCGGTTCTACACCCGATTTGCCACGATGATCTCCCAGCTGGGTCATAGTAA
>JBNGDR010000566.1:0-1234 GCA_049975685.1 Anaerolineae bacterium | reverse complement strand
GCCCCAGGATTGGACGCTCCTCGTCGTCCTGCTCCTCCAGGGGGTGGCCTGGCTGCTGGGCATCGCACTCTTCCTCCGTCGCCGGTGATGCGCAAGCTCCGCCTTAGCCCCCAATTCCGCAACTTCCTGCGGGGTGCCTACGACTATCTGCTCATTATCGTCGGCTCCCTCATCATCGCGGCCAACGTCCCTCTCTTCCTCGCGCCCAACCAGGTGATCTCCACGGGCGTCACGGGATTGGGGATGCTCGCACACTTTCTGTGGGATCTACCCATCGGCCTGGTGACCCTGGCATTGAACGTGCCTCTCCTGCTGGCGGGGATCAAATGGGGAGGCGGCTTTCGCTTCTTCTTCCGCACCATCTTTGCCGTGGCGGTGATGACCCTCTCTATTGACCTGCTGGCGCCTATGCTGCCTCCCATACAGGGCGATCCCCTCATCTATACCCTCTTCGGTGGTCTGCTCGACGGCGTGGGGATCGGTCTGGTGTTGCGAGGACGGGGTACCACCGGGGGTACGGACATCGTCGCGACCTTGCTTCACCGCCACAAGGGGATGCCCTTTGGGCAGGTCTTCGTCGTCCTCAACGGCGTCATCCTCCTGGCAGCCGCAGTCATCGTGGGGATGGTGCCCGTCCTCTACGCCCTCATCGTCAACTTCGTCTCCGGGCGTGTGGTCGACGTGGTGCAGGAGGGCGTGGGCTACGCCCGGGCCGTCTTCATCGTCTCCGAGAAGGACAAAGCTATCCGTAACGCTATCCTCGACGACCTGGGCCGGGGAGTTACGCTACTCCAGGCCCGGGGTGGCTACACCGAAGCGCCACGTCCGGCGCTCTACGTCGTGGTCTCGCGATCAGAGGTCACCCTGCTCAAGCGTCTCATCGCAAAGATCGATCCCGACGCCTTCGTCGTGGTTTCCGAAGCCCACGAGGTGCTGGGGGAGGGCTTCCACCCCGTGGCGGCGGATTGATCCTCAGGCCGCGCCTTCGGCCTGCCGGGCCTGTTTCTCGCCCTCGAGGACGGTCTTCAGCGAGACGATAGCGACCTCGATCATATCCTCGTCGGGCTCACGGGTGGTGAGCCTCTGCAGCGCCAGGTTGGGCTGGATGAGAAGCTGGATAAAGCGATTATCGGCGTGCTTGCCCGTGAAACGGAGAACCTCGTAGGCGATGCCGGAGATGATGGGGATGGCGAGGAGCCGCGAGAGGAGCCGCACCGGCAGCGAGGGTTTGCCC
>JBNGDR010000565.1:0-1235 GCA_049975685.1 Anaerolineae bacterium | reverse complement strand
ACCTGGAGGCGTCCCCCCTCTATTCTTACCGGCAGGAGCACGACTACCAGCCGGTTTTCGGGGAGGGAAGCGTGGAAGCGAAGATCATGTTCATCGGCGAGGCGCCGGGGCGGCAGGAAGCTGAGACCGGGCGTCCGTTCGTGGGAAACGCGGGCAAGCTCCTGGACGAGCTGCTGGCATCCATTGGGTTGGAGCGCGGGGAGGTCTACATCACCAACGTTGTCAAGGACCGTCCGCCGAACAACCGCAATCCTCGGGTGGGCGAGATCAGACTTTACGCGCCCTTTCTGCGTCGCCAGATCGAGATCATCCGGCCCCGGGTCATCGCCACGCTGGGGCGCTTCGCCATGGAGTTCATCCTGAAGCATTTCAAAATGGAAGATGCAGGCCAGAAAATCGGCGACCTCCACGGCAAGGTCCTGAAGGCCGAGGCGGGATACGGTGAGGTGGCCGTGGTGCCTCTTTATCACCCGGCGGCCTCCTTTTACAACCGCAGCCTGGAGGAGACCCTGGAGGAAGACTTTCAGGTGTTGAAGCAATTCCTGGATGAATGAACGATAGAGCGAATGAACGAAGGTTTGGATGAAAATATCACGGAAGGACGACAATTGTGCTAATACTTGCAACTCGCAACCCGTAACTCGCAACTTTTAACTGATCCTTTAAGGAGGAACTATCATGAAGATCTATCTTGTTCAACACGCGGAGGCTGTGTCGGAGGAGGAAGATCCCGCGCGCCCGCTCTCTCGAGAGGGACGCGAGAATGCCCTGGACGTCGCCGAGCTGGCCGAGATGATGGATCTAGAGGTCCACCAGATCCGCCACAGCGGCAAGACCCGCGCCAGGCAGACAGCGGAGATCATGGGCGAATCCCTGTCGCCGCCGGGCGGCGTCGTCGAGGCGCCCGGTCTGGGACCGGTGGACGACGTGGAACTTGTTGCGGATCAGCTGGATAATCTGCTGGAGCCGGTGATGCTCGTCGGGCATCTGCCTTTCATGGAGCGCATCACAGGCTACATGGTCGCCGGTGACCCCGAGCTGACCGTCGTGAAGTTCATCAACGCCGCTATCGTCTGTCTGGTGAAGAGTGACGAGGGATGGCACGTGTCGTGGATTCTCACGCCGGAGATTGCGGCTGCGTAAATGGACCCATCCCAACCGATGGAGCACAGATAGTTTGTAACGTTGTATAGAGAGGTATCCATTTCGAAAGGAGTGTCACTATGAGGATTGTC
>JBNGDR010000564.1:0-1238 GCA_049975685.1 Anaerolineae bacterium | reverse complement strand
CCCTGTCGTTGGTGGCGGGAGGCTTCCTTTATGCCTGGCTCTTTCACGATCTTCCCTCGCCCGAGCACCTGGAGGCTTACACCGGGGTTGCCAGCAGCATGATCTACGACCGCCACGGGCGATTGCTCTTTGAGATGCCCTCGCCCTACACCGGCAGCCACTCACCCGTCCCTCTGGCGGAGATCCCGGAGGCCCTGCGCCAGGCCACCGTCGCCACCGAGGATAAGACCTTCTACGAGAACACCGGCGTGGACCCGGTGGGTATCCTCCGCGCCATCTGGTTCAATTTGCGCAACGAGGAGTACACCATCGGCGGCAGTACCATCACCCAGCAGGTGGTGCGCACGCTGATGTTCCAACCCGAGGAGCGGTTTGAGCGCACGGCGCGCCGCAAATTGCGGGAGATGATCCTGGCCCTACGCATCACCCGCCGCTACTCCAAGGATGAGATCCTGGCGTTCTACCTCAACGAGGTCTACTACGGCAACCTGGCCTACGGCGTCGAAGCCGCTGCCCGGGCCTACTTCGGTAAGTCCGTCCGCGACCTCGACCTGGCCGAGTGCGCCATGCTGGCGGGCTTACCCCAGGCGCCAGCTTACTGGAACCCGCTGGAGGATCTCGAGGCGGCGAAGGAGCGCCAGGCCATCGTGCTCGATCTCATGGTCGAGGAGGGGTATGTCACAGCTCAGGAGGCGGAGCTGGCGAAGGAGGAGCAGCTCTACTTTGCCGCGACGCCCTTCCCCATCCGCGCCCCCCACTTCGTTATGTACGTCCGGGGTTTCCTGGAGCGGGAACTGGGGCTGGAGCGCCTTCAGGCGGGAGGGCTCCGCATCTACACCACACTGGATGTCGATCTGAATGAGACGGCGCGCGACGTCATCCGCCACCGGCTCGATCTGCTGGCGCGCTGCCATTACGCGCCCGAATGCCCTCCCGGCGGTCACAACGTCCGCAACGCGGCGTTGACCGCCCTCGATCCTCAGACGGGAGAGGTGCTGGCGATGGTGGGGAGTCCCGACTACTTCTCGGCTCCCATCGGAGGCGCGGTCAACGGCACGACGGCCCTGCGCCAGCCCGGATCGGCCATCAAGCCGCTGACCTACGCGGCGGCCTTCGAGAGCGGCACCTTTACCCCGGCCACCATGGTCCTCGACGTGCGCACCTCCTTCGTCACGAAGGAAGGGACGCCCTACGTGCCCCTCAACTACGATCTGACCTTCCGGGGACCCGTGCGGGTG
>JBNGDR010000563.1:0-1241 GCA_049975685.1 Anaerolineae bacterium | reverse complement strand
ATGCTGGACAGCATAACTCAGGGGAACGCCGGGATCGGGTACATGCACATGAACTTTGATAGTCTGAGGATCGCCCACCACAAGTGGACAATCACCCATCGCCTCAATGGCCTGCCGGATGCCCTCGACGTTCATCGCATCCCCTACGAGTACAAACTGCACATCGTAAGGATAGGCACTGTCAAATTCTATATCTTCACCGTGCGGATGTTCCTCACCCGGAGCGAGATCAACCACGTGGGCCAGACGATCGTGCTCTTCCACCGAGATCCCCATCATCTGACGCCACATCCCTTCCAAGATTACCACCAATCCCTGGCCCCCCGAATCAACAACACCAGCCTGTCGAAGCACAGGCAACTGCGCAGGCGTGCGCGCCTCCGCGGCTTTTGCCCGTTGCACCATGCGCTCGAAAATCTGCCCCAACTCCGAGCTCTCTGAAGCAGCCCTCTCAGCCTCCTCAGCAACCTCTCGGATGACGGTGAGAATTGTGCCCTCAACAGGCTTGACTACGCCCTTATAAGATGTATCTGCAGCAGCAGTCATCGCCTGCGCCAGATCGTCAGCAGTCATCCTCGCTTTATGGTCCAGGCTGCGCGAGAAACCCCGCCAAATCTGCGAGAGAATCACACCCGAGTTTCCTCTGGCTCCCATCAAAGCACCATGAGCTACCCTCTCGGCAATCACGCCGACACTGTCGTCGCGTAGATTCTCGATTTCCTTCCAGGCCGAGGTCATGGTCAGAGTCATATTCGTGCCCGTATCACCGTCAGGGACAGGGAAGACATTCAAAGCATTGATCGCAGCCTGGTGTTTGCGCAGCCAGGCCAGCGCAGCACGAATCATCTGCTTCAGTTCCTGCCCGTCCAGTGTTGTATAGGACTGTTCTGAATCGTAGTCCGCCACTAGCTATAACCTCCTACTCAAGATCGCTCACCCGGAGCGCCTGCACATGAACGTTCACAGCCTCAACAGGCATCTCCAGAGCCTTCTCTACCTGATAGCGGACCACATGCTTCACGCTCTCTGCAACTACGGCGATACGCGTACCATATTCTACCACGATGTAGAGGTCAATAATGATCCGTCCATTTCGAGCCTGGATCATGACCCCACGTTTACGATCGGTTGAGAGTAAGTCAACCAAACCGGTAGCAAAGTTTTTCGGAACGGTACCTACGACGCCATAACAGGTCTGGACTGTCTCACTGACAATGGACGCTATGGCCACAGGTGAGACT
>JBNGDR010000562.1:0-1252 GCA_049975685.1 Anaerolineae bacterium | reverse complement strand
GTCAAAGAAATCAGCGAAGAAAATACCCGTCTCACTCGCCCTGGCTGGCTGATTATGAAATGCATCAAGCGGTATCTGCTGAAGTCGCGAATCTGACGATCCGCTCGAAGCGTGTGAAGGGATGCTAAATCACTCAGGAGTCACTGACGTCTTGGAGACGTTCCTCTTTGTGGTACAATGCTCCAGAAGCCCTTTGAAAGGAGAAAACCATGCGCAATCTGATGGTCACCGGTGGGGCCGGCTTCATAGGCTCCAATTTTGTCCGCTATATGCTGGAGAGGTATCCCGACTACGTTATTGTGGTCTTCGACAAGCTGACCTACGCCGGACGGCTGGAGAATTTACAGGATCTAGAGGAGCGCTTCGGCGAGCGCTACGCTTTCGTCAAGGGGGATATCTGCAACGCGCAGGCGGTGGAACAGGTCATTGAGACCTACGATATAGACACCATCGTCAACTTCGCGGCGGAGACCCACGTTGACCGCTCGCTGATGGAACCCGGCTCCTTCATCCAGACCGACGTCTACGGTACCTACGTCCTGCTGGAAGCTGCCAGGAGCCACGATCTGGAGCGTTATCACCAGATCAGCACCGACGAGGTCTACGGACAGGTGCTGGAGGCGCGCTCTCTGGAGACGGACCGGCTGGCGCCCCGTAGTCCCTACGCGGCCAGCAAGACCGGAGGCGATCTCATGGTGCTGGCCTACCACGAATCCTGGGGGCTGCCCATAACTATCACACGGGGATCAAACAACGTCGGTCCCTACCAGTACCCGGAGAAGGTGGTGCCCCTCTTCGCCACCAACGCCCTCGATGACGAGCCGCTGCCTGTCTACGGAGACGGTTTGCAGATGCGCGATTATCAGTACGTGCTGGATCACTGCGAGGGTATCGACGTGGTGCTCCATGGTGGCGAGATCGGTGAGATCTACAACGTGGGCACGGGCGCCGAGATGACAAACCTGGAGATGACCAGGATCGTCCTGGAGACGGTGGGCAAGCCCGAAAGCCTTATCAAACACGTGGAGGATCGGGCAGGCCACGACCGGCGGTACGCTCTGGACGTGAGCAATCTCCGCGCGTTGGGCTGGGAGAGCCGCCACACCTGCGCCGAGGCGGTGGAGAAAGCCACCCGCTGGTACATGGAGAACGAATGGTGGTGGCGTCCCATCAAGAGCGGGGCGCTGTACCGGGAATACTACGACCAGCAGTACGGGAAGCGGTTAAGCGAGTGAGCGAGTGAGCGAATGAG
>JBNGDR010000561.1:0-1255 GCA_049975685.1 Anaerolineae bacterium | reverse complement strand
ACGGTCTGGCGTGCCAGGCAGGCACCTGAACGGCAGCTGGCGACGAGCAACCGCCCACGCGAAGATTCCACACCCACGCGCTCCTCGACAAAGCGCTCGGGTGTGAAGAAGAGCGGGCGGCGTCCGATCAGCGGATCGTCTTTCATACCGCCTCCTCGTCCGAGTCACCCAATACCACCCGAACCTGGTGTTCCTCTCCGTCGTCGCTCAGTGGGACAGCCCCCCCGTCCACAGGCTCACCATCCAGCATGACCGCCTTCACGCTCTGCTGCCTACCCTCCGGATTCTCCACGTGGATATGGTAGACGCTGCCACCATGCCGGTAGCTCATCTCGTAGCCCGACCAATCGCCGGGAATGACGGGATCGACACGCAGCGCTCCACCTTCAAGGTGGAGTCCCAGGATAGCCTCCATCCCCAGCCGGTACATCCACCCCGACGAGCCCGTATACCAGGTCCAGCCACCATGACCGGGGTATTGCTCAGCGCTGTAGACATCTGCCGCCACGACGTAGGGCTCCACCTGGTAGCGCCGCGCCTTCTCCGCCGTGTCACTATGGCGAATGGGATTAAGCAATCTGAAGAGCTCACCAGCACGGTCGCCCCGCCCCAGCCGGGTGAAGGCCCAGACGGCCCACAGAGCGGCGTGCGTGTACTGCCCACCGTTCTCGCGGACGCCCGGCGGATAGCCCTTGATGTAACCGGGGTTCTTCGGCATCTTGTCGAAGGGCGGTGTGAAGAGCAGCAGGAGCTGTTCGTCGGGCCGGACCAACCGCTCGTATACCGAGTTCATAGCCTCCTCGACCCGCTCAGGGTCCCCCGCCCCGGAGAGAACGGCCCAGGACTGGGGCAGCGAATCGATCTGACACTCCTCATTCTGCGTCGAACCCAGGGGTGTGCCGTCGTCGAAGTAAGCGCGGAGGTACCATGACCCGTCCCATGCCGAAGCTTCCAGCGCCTCCGCCAGTGTGTCCGCCTGCTGGCGGTAGGCCTCCGCCTGTTCAGTGTCGCCCATCTCCTCGCAGAGAGGCGCAAACCGGATGAGCGCGGCGTGGAGGAACCAGCCCAGCCAGACACTCTCCCCCCTGCCCTCAATGCCCACGCGGTTCATGCCGTCATTCCAATCACCGGCCCCCATAAGGGGCAGCCCATGAGGACCCGAGGTGGTGCCGTGCTCCAGCGCCCGGCGGCAGTGTTCGTAGATGGTGTAGGTCTCCTCGGTCAGCGCGTAGTGACCGTAGCGCTCCTCTTCATC
>JBNGDR010000560.1:0-1257 GCA_049975685.1 Anaerolineae bacterium | reverse complement strand
GGGTACGACGTGGATCCCGATATCACCTGGCTACTGGACTACCACGAGATCCACCTCCTGCTCCAGGCTAATCCCGACGGGCGCAAACAGGCGGAGGACGGTTACTCCTGGCGCAAGAACACCAACGAGAACTACTGTTCACCAACCTCCATCTATCGTGGTGCCGACCTCAACCGCAACTACCCCTTCCAGTGGGGCTGCTGCGGTGGCTCCAGTGACTATTCTTGCGATCTGACCTATCGCGGTCCCAGTCCCGCCTCCGAGCCGGAGACCCAGGCGGTCCTGGATTACGTGAGGGGCCAGTTCCCAGATCAGAGAGGCGACGATCTCGACGCCGCCGCACCCCCCGACGCGACGGGCATCCTCCTCGACCTGCACAGCTACAGCGAGTTGGTGCTCTGGTCCTGGGGCTTCACCTACGATCCGGCTCCCAACGGAACGGCCCTGCAGACGCTGGGACGCAAGTTCGCCTACTTCAACGGCTACGAGCCCTCCCAATCCACCGGCCTTTACATCACCGACGGCACGACGGACGATTTCGCCTACGGTGAGCTGGGGCTGGCAGCTTACACCTTCGAACTGGGGACCAGCTTCTTCCAGAGCTGTTCCTACTTCGAGAACAACATCCTTGCGGATAACCTGGAGGCCTTGCTCTACGCTGCGAAGGTCGTTCGCACACCCTATCTGACGCCTGCCGGCCCCGATGTACTGAACCTCGCCGTCGCGCCGGACGCCGTCCACAGGGGCACCCCTTTCACGTTGACTGGGACCCTCGATGATACCCGGTACAACCACAACTACGGGGCGGAGCCCACGCAGTCCATCGCTGCGGCGGAGTACTACGTGGATACCCCACCCTGGGCAACGGACACCCCGTCGCCCCAGGCCTTGACCGCCGTGGATGGCACCTTCGATGAGACTGAAGAGGAGGTCACTGCCACCCTTGCAACCGATCTCCTGGAGCAGGGGCGCCACATCCTTTACGTGCGGGGTCGAGATAGCAGCGGAAACTGGGGACCCTTCAGCGCCGTCTTCGTTGAGGTATTGCCGCCGGTCGGCCCACCCAGCTTCAGCCTGCAAAAAGCCGCGTCAACACTCACCCCCGAAGTCGGGCTGCCGCTGACCTACACCCTCGTTGTGACCAACAGCGGCGGGTACGCCAACGGGGTCACCATCACGGAGACGCTGCCCTCGGGCACCCAGTTCGCCTGGGCCGATGAGGGCGGAACCTTCAGCGGCAGTGAAGTCGTGTGGAAC
>JBNGDR010000559.1:0-1259 GCA_049975685.1 Anaerolineae bacterium | reverse complement strand
TCCACTACCAGGGCAACCGCGATCCCCATCTCCGCTTCGCTCTCCTCACCGACTTCGCCGACGCACCGGAAGAGGAGATGCCCGAAGACGAGGATCTTCTCCGCTACGCTATCAGGGGGATCCGCGATCTCAACCGCCGGTATGATCCCGAAGGTCGCGGGCTCTTCTACCTCTTCCACCGCCGCCGCCAATGGAACCCCAGCGAGGGATCTTGGATGGGATGGGAGCGCAAGCGTGGCAAGCTGGTGGAGTTCAATCACCTTCTTCGGGGCGATGAGCACACCTCCTACACTACCCAGTTGGGTGAGGTTGAGGCTTTGCTGGGAGCCGAGATTCGATTTGTCATTACGCTGGATGCAGATACTATTCTGCCCCGGGGGGCGGCGCACCGTCTCGTTGCTACTCTGGCTCACCCTCTCAACCGGGCAGAGTTTGTCAGGGGGAGCGCTCAGGTCCTCTCTGGCTACACCATCCTCCAGCCCCGCACTGAGATCAAGCCTGCCGACGTGGGACGGTCCCTCTTCTGCCAGGCCTTCGCCGGCGATGTCGGACTCGATCTCTACACACGCGCCGTCTCCGATGTCTACCAGGATCTCTTCGGCGAAGGTATCTACGTGGGCAAGGGTATCTACGACGTCGATGCCTTTGAGCGCAGCCTGCGCGACCGTGTCCCTGAGAACTCCCTGCTCAGTCACGATCTCTTCGAAGGCATTCATGGACGCGCAGCTCTCGTCACCGACATCGTTCTCTACGAAAGCTACCCGCCAGAATACCTGGCATACGCACAGCGTCTTCACCGTTGGGTGCGGGGGGATTGGCAGCTCCTTCCCTGGTTACTACCCGGGGTGCCCAAAGAGGGGGGCGGAACCTGTCCCAATAGACTCTCGGTCATCGACCGCTGGAAGATCTTCGATAACCTGCGCCGGAGTCTTCACGCCCCGGCACTCTTGGCCTTTCTGGTTCTTGGCTGGCTCTGGTTGCCCGGCTCACCCCTTGTCTGGACGCTGATAGCGCTGTTCGTCTCGGGTTTACCTCTCTTTGCCGGTGCCGTGACCGCGCTGGCGCGCGGTTTGCAGCCGTCCGGTCGTACTCCTCTTCCCTCATTGCGTGCAGAAGCGTTACGCTGGCTCTTTTCTCTCGTCTTCCTACCCTACGAAGCACTGCTCATGGTTGATGCTATCGGCGCGACGCTCGTTCGACTCCTCATCAGCCGGAAACGCCTGCTACAGTGGACCACCTCCGCCCATACCCTTCGTATC
>JBNGDR010000558.1:0-1268 GCA_049975685.1 Anaerolineae bacterium | reverse complement strand
GACGGGCCGCGGCCCGTCCCTTGTCTTGTGTTTAACTGAGTGGGTTAGGTTAGCTTCCCAGGAAATCGCGCAGCCGCCGGGCGTGAGAAGGATGCCGCAGACGGCTCAAGGCCTGGGCTTCGATCTGGCGAACACGCTCGCGAGTGACGCCCATCTTGCGTCCTACCTCCTGTAACGTATAGGTCTCCCCATCGAGCAGGCCATAGCGCATTTGCAGGATCTTGACCTCGCGTGGCGGTAGATCTGCCAGAATATCCATGAGCAAGTCCTTGAGCATGGAACTGCTCACCTCATCTGGGGGAGCCGGGCTGTCGGTGTCCTCCACGAAGTCACCCAGGGTGCTGTCTGCTTCTTCGTCTGTGGGCATCTCCAGAGAGAGGGGGCGACGTGCTACCTCAAGCATCCGCTCCACCTTACGTACTGGAATATCCAGCTCCGATGCCAGCTCCTCCGGACGGGGGTCCCGCCCTAGACGTTGTGTCAGCTGGTGGGAGATACGCAGCAGCTTATTGATCTGGTCCCCCATGTGCACAGGAACCCGGATGGTCCGGCTCTGATCGGCGATGGCGCGTGTCACGGCCTGCCGAATCCACCACGTCGCGTAGGTGGAGAACTTATGCCCGCGTTTATAGTCAAACTTGTTGGCAGCGCGAATCAGACCGATATTGCCCTCCTGGATAAGATCCAGGAAGGGGACGCCCCGCCCGATGTACTTCTTGGCCACGCTGATGACCAGTCGGGAGTTGGCCCGGACGAGGTGTTCGCGCGCGGCGATACCGTCGTCAATGATAGCCTGGAGCTCCCGGCGTTTGTCAGGATCCTTGACCCGGTTGATCTTCTTCTGTGCTTTCTGCCCAGCCTCCATCCGCTTGGCGAGCTCCACCTCTTGCTCAGCGGTGAGCAGGGAAACCTTGCCGATCTCACGCAGGTAGAGGCCGATAGGATCGTCTGCCGCGATAGTGCGGTAGATATCCTCCTCAAGCTCCTCTTCTTCATCGGCTTCCTCTTCCTGATCTTCGTCGCGCAGGCGCAGGGCCTTGGGAGGTTCTTCTCCTGGCCCTCCCACAGTAATGCCATTCTCCATCAAGGTGCCAATGATGTCGTCGAGGCGCTCGACGTCTTCCTCCACCTCTGGAAAGACGCGGAGGATGTCATCGTAGGAGACGTATCCACGTTCGAAGCCCAGAGCCAGGAGGTATTCCTCTCCAGACTCTTCCTCTTCCCGTCGATTTACGCCGACTCGTTCTCTTGTCTTTAGTGCTTTACTC
>JBNGDR010000557.1:0-1272 GCA_049975685.1 Anaerolineae bacterium | reverse complement strand
GGGGGTTTTCTCTGCATCTCTGTCCCTCCGCGCCTCTGCGTTATCCATCCCTTCACCGCACCCCGATCCACACCTCGTCGCTCCGCACCTGGGAGCCGTCGAGGGCTTCGCCCGCGGCCTGGATGACGTGATCGCCGGGCTCCAGGCGCCACAGGACGGTATAGGGCGGCTCCGTGAACTCGGCCACGGGTAGCCCGTCCACCCGGAGCGTGACGCGGCGCAGATCCCCACCCGCGACGGCGGTGATGGACAGGCGCTGGTCGTCGCGCGGCAGGGCCGGATCGATCCGGTAGAGCGCGCCCTCGTCGGGGCTGACGAGAAGCAGAAGGGAACCGCTGTCCGGATCGACGCTGGCTTCCTCGGGGGGCTGAGGCCATCCCTGCTCCTGGGCCCAGGTCTGGGCTTCGGGCGGTAGGACGGCGTAGACTTCGCCGCCGATGCGCTGGTGGAGGTCGCAGATCTCCGTGGGCTCGGTGCCCTCGATGAAGATCTCCTTCACCCGGTGAGGGCAATCCGGCCCCGGCAGCAGGCCCGAGAGGGCGCAGATCTCCACCTCGTGGAGCCCCTCCGGCCGAGTGAAGGCTTGCTCCGGCGCCCCCTTGAGCGCCGCCTCCATGAAACCGTTCCAGATAGGAGCGGCGCCGGTGACCCCGGTGACATCGTGCATCGCCTCATTGTCCACGTTCCCTACCCACACCCCGGCCACCAGATCCGGCGTGTACCCCACCGTCCAGTTATCGCGGAAATCAGTGGTGGTGCCCGTCTTGACGGCGGCGGGCCGGGAGAGGTGGAGGGGCGAGCCCTCACCGAAGGTGGGAAGGCGCGCCAGGTCGTCGCTCAGGATATCGGTGATGAGGTAGCTTACCCGTTCGTCGAGGACGCGAGCACCCACCCCCGGCTCCGCCGCCCAGAGGAGCTCGCCCTCCGCGTCCTCCACGCGCTTCACCACCACAGGATGAACCCGCCGCCCGCCGTTGGCGAAGGCTGCGTAAGCGGCCGTCAGATCCAGGAGGCGCACCTCGCCCCCACCCAGGGTGATGGCCAGCCCCAGCCGCTCGGGATCGTCGAAGCTGTCGATACCCAGCCGCCGGGCCAGCCCCGTCATGGTCTCGATGCCGATGGTATCCAGCACCTTGACGGCCACCAGGTTATAGGAGGAGGCCAGCGCCTCGCGCACCCGCACGGGTCCCCGGAAGGTCAGATCGTAGTTGAGGGGCACGTAGGGCGTCCCTTCCTTCGTGACGAAGGAGGTGCGCACGTCGAGGACCATGG
>JBNGDR010000556.1:0-1273 GCA_049975685.1 Anaerolineae bacterium | reverse complement strand
GTCAAGCGGCTTTTCACGGCCCGTTTCCGGCTGGGTATGTTCGATCCCGAGGAACAGGTTCCATACACGCAGATCCCTATCACGGTCAATGACGCTCCGGAACATCGGGCCTTGGCGTTGCAGGCAGCGCGGGAATCCATTGTTTTGCTCAAGAACGAGGATGCGCTTCTGCCCTTGAGAAAGGATCTGGAGTCTGTTGCTATCATTGGCCCTAACGCCGATGATCTTCAAGTGCTGCAGGGCAACTACAGCGGTACACCCTCTCACGCCGTCTCGGTTCTGGAGGGCATCTGCCGCAAGGTCTCCGAGGATACCCGTGTCTATCATGCACGTGGATGCGGATTGGCCGAAGGGGAGCCCATCCTTGATCCTATTCCTTCTGCTTACCTCCGCCCTGTTGACGGCAACGCCGGATTGGGGGGGCTGAACGCTGCTTATTACGACAACCCCAACTTCGCAGGAGACCCCACCCGCCAGCAGATTGATCCGGCGGTCGATTTCGTCTGGAAGGGCGTGACGCCTATCACCGGACAGACAAACGATCCCTTCTCGGTGCGTTGGACCGGCGCCTTGATACCTCCTGTATCGGGCACGTACACGCTGGGCCTGCGCGGGTGTACCGGTTATCGTCTTTACCTCGACGGCGAGGAGGTCGTCGGCCTGGATCTATGGTACAACCCGACGACGCGGTTCGCAGAGGTAGATCTCGAGGCGGGCCGTCTCTACGATCTACGGCTTGAGTACGTCAACACCCGCCCGGACCATGATCCACAGATTCAACTGCTGTGGTCGCCGCCAGGAACTGATGCGTTGGCTCAGGCCGTTGAAGTGGCAGACAGAGCAGAGGTAGTGATCCTGGCGCTGGGGCTCTCCAGCGCTTTGGAGGGTGAAGAGATGCCCGTCGATGTGCCTGGTTTCAAGGGTGGTGACCGCACCGAGATCGGCCTGCCTGCGCCTCAAGAGGAACTGCTCAAGCAAATCCATGCTTTGGGTAAACCGGTTGTCCTGGTGCTGCTCAGCGGCAGCGCGCTCGCTGTGAATTGGGCTGCGGAGCACGTACCGGCCATCGTTGAAGCATGGTATCCGGGTCAGGCTGGTGGGGATGCCATCGCCGATGTGCTCTTCGGTGACTACAACCCTGCCGGTCGACTACCGGTGACCTTCTACAAATCGGTGGACGATCTACCACCGTTCCAGGATTATAACATGGCAAACCGTACCTACCGTTATTTTGAGGGCGAGCCGCTCTATGCCTTTGGCCACGGTCTCAGCT
>JBNGDR010000555.1:0-1279 GCA_049975685.1 Anaerolineae bacterium | reverse complement strand
CTGTTGCGCGAACGGCGCGATTCTATTTTCGGTATCCTCAATGGTATTGATGATAATGTCTGGAATCCCGATACTGATGAATCACTCACACAGACTTTCGATGCTGAGTCGCTGCGGATGCGAACGGTAAATAAGGCCGCTCTTCAACGGGAGGTGGGGTTTCACGCCCGCCAAGATGTTCCTTTGCTCGGGATGATCTCGCGGTTGGATAGGCTCAAAGGTCTGGATATTTTGATCCCCGGTCTGGAGAGCTTGCTCCAGCGGGAGGACGTACAGATTGTGATTCTGGGCACCGGTGCGCAGGAGTATGAGGAACAACTGCGAGAGTTCCAGGTTCGTTTCCCTGAGCGGGTTCGAACTTTCATCAAATTCGACGATCGCTTGGCTCGTCGTATCTACGGCGGTATCGATCTTTTCATGTTGCCCAGCCTGCGAGAGCCTGGTGCTCTCGGTCAGATGATTGCCATGCGTTACGGGGCGTTACCGGTGGTGCGGGCAACGGGTGGATTGGCCGACACAGTGATCGATGCTGATGCCCAACCTCAACGGGGGACTGGGTTTGTCTTCGAACCATACACCGTTGAAGCTTTTGAGGGTACCCTTTTGCGGGCATTGGTCGCCTACCGCGATCCGCCCCGGTGGCAGATCCTCCAGCGGCGTGCTATGGAGATGGATTTCTCCTGGTCGGCATCGGCAAGAGCTTATCTGGATCTCTATCGCAGGGTCCAGTCTGTCCATCAGCGCACCGCGTAGCGCATTGGGTATAACTGATGAATCGCAAACCCTTCTTCTGTATACATGGGCATTTCTACCAACCTCCACGAGAAGATCCCTTCACCGGTGAGTATAAAACGGAATCTCAAGCTGCTCCCTATAAAAATTGGAATGCCCGGATCACGTCAGAGTGTTACCGTCCTAACGTTCTCGCCGGCAACCTTCATCGCATAAGTTTCAACCTTGGCGGGACGCTGGCCCGTTGGATGGATCTGGAAGCCCACGATACTTACAAACTCATTGTGGATGTCGTGGGGAGTTACTATCGGCGTTATAATGTGGTGAACGCACTCGCGCAGTCGGTGCATCATACCATCCTTCCTCTTGCGCGGGGTCGGGATAAACGATGTCAGATCCGTTGGGGGATTGCCAGTTTTCAACATCGATTTGGTTATCGTCCAGACGGGATCTGGCTGCCGGAGATGGCTGTTGATTATGCGACCCTGGAGGCTGTTGCTGAATCGGGACTCTGGTTTGTGATTCTCTCAGATGAGCAGGTACGAGG
>JBNGDR010000554.1:0-1285 GCA_049975685.1 Anaerolineae bacterium | reverse complement strand
CACGTGCCCGGGCACGTGGGGGCGGTTTCTGTGTCAGGTGTCAGGGCTGACCCTATTCCCCGGTGAGCCGGTAGAGAGCTTCGGGTAGGGACTGTGCGACGTCACGGGCCGCCATGCCTGTCTTACCCTGGTAACGACGCGCCAGCTCCCCGGCCAAGCCGTGGAGGAAGGCGCCGGCAGCTGCAGCCCGGAAGGCTCCCAGGCCCTGGGCCCGTAGTGCCACGACGGCGCCGGCCAAGACGTCACCGGTACCCGCCGATGCCAATCCCGCATTGGCAAAGGGGAGGAGTACGGCCTCTCCTTCGGGGCTGGCAATGACGGTAAAGGCTCCTTTGAGGATGATCACCTGCCCCCACCTCTCCGCGTATTCGATAGCGGTTCCCCAGCGATGGGCTTCGATCTCGCCAATAGACTTGCCCGTGAGTCGGGACATTTCACCTGGGTGGGGTGTGAGGATGGTCCCAGGTGGCAGCAATGTGGGCCAATCATCAAGGCGACTCAGAATATTGAGGCCGTCGGCATCCAGGATGAGCGGAGGGCGGCGAGAGCGGTTCTTTTTCTCGTTGGACGAGGGTTCAGAGGTCAAGAAGCCGGGCGCTCGCTTTCCGGTGGTGAGTCCAAAGAGGCTGCGGATAAAACCGACTGTCTCCTCTGCCTGCCCCAATCCCGGACCTACCAGCAATGCATCGTAGTCCTCAAAGTGATCCTCCAGGATCTGGATGGCGTCGCCGGTGATGGCACCCAGCACGCTGGGCAGGATGAGGTAGGTGGCTTCGGGCACCAGCGGTACGATGGCGTTGTGGAGCGCTCCCGCAAGCCCCAGAGTGACGAGTCCGGCGCCAGTGCGCACCGCCGCCGTCGCAGCCAGACCCGCTGCCCCCGTGTAGTTCATGGAACCCGCAACGATGAGGGCTTTGCCGAAGGTGCCTTTGTGGGCGTCGGCAGGTCGTGATGGGAGCCAGCCCCGTACCCTTTCCGGGGTCAGTACCTCCAGACCTGCTGCCGGAATATCGATCTCTTCAGGTATGCCGATGTCTGCGACAACGAGCTCGCCTACGTGTTCGGCGGCCGGGAAGCGGAAATGCCCCTGCTTGGGGTTGGCGAAGGTAACCGTGAGCTGGGCCGTGAGTGTTAAAGGATCCACCTCACCGCTGTCGAAGTCCATGCCTGAAGGGCCGTCGATGGCGACTACGAAAGGTTTTGCGTTCGCCCTATCCGACGGGCGGTTAAGTACCGTCAGCGGGTGACCGTGGGCCTCCTCCAGGGCATCCTGTACCTGGCGCAA
>JBNGDR010000553.1:0-1286 GCA_049975685.1 Anaerolineae bacterium | reverse complement strand
ATCCAGGCCTGCTCAAAGGTAGTGTCGGCGGGCAGCGTATCGGTCAGCCAGGCGTGGACGGCGCTGTTGCCCTGGTTGCGGTAATAGATGTTGTATTCAATGCCGCCACCCGGTGTCAGATCGCCGTTGTTGAAGTTCTTGTCCACGAATAGATCGTAACGTGCCTGTCCCACCTGCGCTTCGGTATTAGTTTCATGGTTGTTCCACGGATCGATGTCGTCGGGTGTGGTGACGACAACGGTGTTCTCCAGGATCATACCCAGGGGAGCTGCTGAATCCAGGCCTAGAGTCACGTAGATCTCATGACACCAGTTGCCGGGCAGGCCGGGCGCGTAGAGGACGAGCTTGTCGTCATTGGCCGTGATCTCCTCCCACATGGTGGTTTCATTGTCGGGGCTGACCCGCCAGCTCACGAAGGTGGTGGAGATGGGGAAGGTATCGGTGAGCCAGACGGGGCCGGCCGCCGCGCCACGATCGGAGCAGACACGGATGCCGTACTCAAACTGCTCTCCGGGCGCGGGATCGCCAGGGCTCGCCCACTTATCAACGTTGACGCCGGCATCGTCATCCCAGACATCGGTTGGATCGGAATGGCTGACGTCGTTACCCGGTTCGTAATCGCCGGGTGAAGTGGTGGTGATGGTGACCCAATTAGAAGCCAGGGCGCCGGGCCCGGTCATCACGCCGGAGACGTCGAGAGTCACGTAGAAGTACTCATGGGTACCGGCTGGTATATTGCCCAGATTCCAGGTTATGACACCGCTGTCCACGATGGGGGTGACGCCGCTCGTGTCCCCGGCCCAGGTTGCACTGGCTGGGAGCGCATCGACGATCTGTACGTTTTCAGCGTCCCCGTTGCCCTGATTGGCGTACTGAATACCGTAGACATAGACGCCGCCGGATCGGGCGTGACCGCTGGTGTTCCATTTCCAGACTCCGACCTCGGGTGCGGGCAACCAGAAGGAATACTGTGTTTCGTGGTTGTGGTTGCTGGGCATGTGTATATTGAAGGAGTCGCCATACTCGATGTCCCAGCCTTCAGCCCCGAAATTGATGGTGTAGACGCCATTGGCATCCACCTGGACATCATTGATGTCGATCCAGTCGCCCCAGGCGTGCTGGGCGTTGGCGTGAAATATGCTATTGGGGGGAGCCGTGCCGGTGACGAGGTCGGTAGTGGCGTCGGGGGCTGCAGTGATGGAGAGGACGACGGTAGCGTCGATCAGATCGTCGCCGAAATCGACGGTCACGGTGTATCCGGCTTGGAGGGTGTTATTGGGGAACTC
>JBNGDR010000552.1:0-1289 GCA_049975685.1 Anaerolineae bacterium | reverse complement strand
TTCGAAGGCCCATTACGCGATGCTCTTCATGCATTCAAGTATCGGGGTGGGCGCCATGTTGCCGACGTCCTGGCACCCAAGATGGCCTTCGTCTGGAAGCGGCAGAAGATGAGCGCCGACCTGCTGGTTCCGGTGCCGCTCTATCCCAGCCGGGAAGCCAAACGGGGTTACAATCAGGCGGCGATCTTGGCTTCGGCACTGAGCAGGGAGATAGAGATACCCACGGCGAATCGAGTCCTTAAGCGTGTGCGAAACACACCCTCACAGACCGGGTTTGATCGCGAAGGTCGACGGCAAAACGTCGCCGGTGCCTTTGTTTGTGCAGACGGCCTGGATCTTGCCGGACGTACCGTAACCCTGGTTGATGACGTCGCGACGACCGGCGCTACGTTGGACGCTTGCGCTGACGCACTGATGGCCGCAGGTGCGAAAGCCATCAGTGCTTTCACGTTGGCACGAGCACCTTAATCAGTATTAACTAAAGGAGGCCCTATGGATCTACAAATCTACAACCGAAATTTGGAACTGACCGATCGCCTTCGTGAGTACGTGGAAGCCAAGGTGGAGAGGTTTTCCCGCTATCTCCCCAACATCGAGAGCGCGCGCGTGGATCTCAACGAGACGAACGCTCGCAATGCCTCACGTCGCATGGTGGCGCAGCTCACCATCCGTGTCCCTGGTACTATTCTGCGAGCCGAGGAGCGTGCGGGAGATATCTTCGCTGCCTTCGATGCTGTGACGGATAAGATGGATCGGCGCATTGAGCGGTACAAAGGTCGTCGACAGCGGCGTCGTACCTCGGCGCCCCCACTCGGGGAGGTGTTACCGCAAAGCGTTGAATTGGAGGAGGCGGAATCGCAAATGGAGGGGCGCATCGCACGCGTCAAGCGCTTCGAGGTGAGTTCTATCTTGCCCGAGGAGGCGGTGGAGCAGATGGAGCTGTTAGGTCACTATTTCTTCCTCTTCCTGGATGCTTCAGATGGTTTATTGAGTGTGGTCTACAAGCGGGAGGATGGGGATTACGGCTTAATCAAGCCCGTCTACTGAGACACGTCGTACTGGAAAGTATCGGGTGGGGCGTAACCAGATTCTGGTTACGCCCCGCTTTCTTGTGGTCTTGCTACTTCTACGCCCGTTGTGATGAACTGACCGGGGTCTATTTCATCTCAGTACTGACTGTCACGAAGCGGGCTGAGGTTCTTCCTTTCCAGATTCTTCGGATTCCTCTGGTATAAGAAGAGCCACGTCGAGTACTTCGTCCATCTCTTCGACGAACACGATCTCCAGGT
>JBNGDR010000551.1:0-1293 GCA_049975685.1 Anaerolineae bacterium | reverse complement strand
GCTTCCCCACTTCGCTCGGGACAGGCAGCGCAAGGCTCAGGGCATAAGCATCGTCACTGCGTGCCTCTCGGCAAATCTCTAACTTGCACTCTAGTCCACCTGCGGTAGACTTTTTCCATGCCATCGTTAGGATTGAGTCGGAAGCAGATAATCATTCTCGCTGTGCTGGCCCTGCTCGACTGCGTGGTCATCGCGGGTATGGGTCTGGTTGTGATTCCGAGTCTCTCTTCGACACCCCCACCCACCCCGCAGACGATTGCCGAAACGGACACGGGTGTTCAAGTTACGGTGACGTCAATAGCCACCCCACCGCCACCGCCGCCCACCTGGACCCCACGCCCCACCGCTACACCCCCCGGATGGAAGCCTCTCTACACCTTCGATCCTCACAAATGCCCCTTCGAAGTTCCCGAAGGGGCTGACGTGCAGTGCGGCGCTGTCATCCTCCCGGAGGATCGTGAATCTTCAGAATTGGGTCAGGTGCACCTTGAGGTCTCCGTCTACGCAGGTGAGGAGACCGCAGAGGCCCCACCCTTCATCTATCTCAGTGGGGGACCCGGTGGGGCTGCTGTAGAGGATCTCTCACAGGCCTACGAGTGGTTCATCAAGCCCCTGCTGGCCCATCGTGATGTTATTGCCTTCGATCAGCGGGGTATTGGCCTTTCCGAACCCAACCTGGAGTGTTTCGAATACGTACAGGCGGCGGCGTCCGATCTTGAGAAAGGGTTTTCCACAGTGGAGCGGGCTGAGGCCTATCCAGAGGCGATGCGCCGGTGCCACAATCGTCTTGTCGCACGGGGTGTTCATCCGGCGGCCTACACCAGCGCAGCCAACGCCGCCGACGTCCGGGATCTGGTGGAGGTCCTGGGCTACGAGCAGGCGATCCTCTACGGTGCCTCCTACGGCAGCCGCCTGGCTCTCACCGTGATGCGTGACCACCCGGAGGTGGTACACAGCGCCATCCTCGACGGCGTCGAGCCCATCGAGGCCCCCATGTACAACGGATACGCGGCCGGGATCGATCGCCTGCTGCACCGTCTCTTTGACGGCTGCGCGGCCGACATGGCCTGCCGTAGGGCCTATCCCGACCTCGAAGCGGAGTATGAGGCGTTGGTTGAGCAGCTGGACGCTGACCCTGTTGAGGTCTGGACCAAGCGCGTTGGCGGCAAGATGTACAGGGTCCGCGTGGACGGGGACCGGCTCACAGGGACCATTTTCTACAGCGCCTACTCCACGGAGATGATCACCTATCTGCCCCGCATGATCCGCGACACCGCGCAGGGCGACTACGAG
>JBNGDR010000550.1:0-1321 GCA_049975685.1 Anaerolineae bacterium | reverse complement strand
GATCGAAGCCTTCCATCAAGCCGTAAGCAACGGCGGCCGTGAGAGCATCACCAGCCCCAACCCTATCGACGACCTCGGCTTCGAAGGCGGGCAGGCGCCCGCTCTCCTCGGTAGTGGCGTAGACGAGACCTTCGGCACCCAGGGTGATGATGGCCAGCTCCACCCCCATTTGAACAAGGGAGCGAGCACCGTTCAGCAAGGCCTCACTACCCGTCAGGGGCTGCTGAAGCAGGGCCTCGGCCTCACGACGGCTCGGCGTGATGGCGGTAAGCCGGGGAAGGAAGGGACGCAGACGGGGCGCCAGCAAGGGCGTCGTGGGGTCGGCACAAATGGGCACGTCGTGCTGGCGGGCCAGCCGGAAGACTGTGTCAAGCGTACGCTCCGAGAGATTGGCATCGATGCAGATCATGTCGATCTCTTTGAAAAAGCGCCGATGGCGATAGAGATAGCCCGGTGTGATCTCTTGAACGATCTGCATATCATCAAAGGCGACCCACAGCTGCTCGTCGACATTGTGCAGAGCGACGAAGCTTCCCGTTACCCCATTCGACACCGTCAATGATCCCTCCGTATTGACGCCGAGGGTGTTCAAGTATACCAGCAACTGCCTGCCCGTGTCATCATCACCAACGGCGGTGATGAGCTGGGTCTGAGATCCAAGACGGGCCAGGTTCTCTGCGATGTTGCGGGCTAACCCACCCCAGTTACCCCAGATCTGCGCGGGGTTGGATTGGTGAAGGGCGATTTCAGGCTCTCGCGCCACCACCCGAGTATCCCACCCCGCCGCCCCGATCACCAGCACGCTATAACCTTCGCTGTCCATGGTCCCCTCCTCTAATCTATCTCCGAAAAAATGGCAAGCCACACCACCCATAACCAAAATACTGGATCATACAAGCCACCTGGTAGGTTAATCCCTGATCCAGTGAAACCACGTTTGTTGTGCGAAAGCTCACTATGGTTGAATGGAGGTCGATCCTGTACTCAACATTATCTTGGCATGAGGGCCGGATTTTGAAGTATGGTGTCAATCACCAGGGGACAAAGGTTTTGATCTCAAAAGACCTTATCATCTTCTATCTACTGTAACACAAAATTCGATTTTGGACAACCGGCGTCTGGATGCATTTGGCATACTGCCCCAACACCAAAATCAGTGAAGCGCTATTTCAGACAGGCTCCCGTGTACCCGCCTTATTGCTCCCCGATTTCTGACCACGCCGGATCTGCAGGAGACGCTCGCAGAAGAGACGTAACACGGTGAAGAAGGCACGAGAAATTTCCACCTGGGAGATCTTGGAGGTACCCCGACAGCGATTGG
>JBNGDR010000549.1:0-1328 GCA_049975685.1 Anaerolineae bacterium | reverse complement strand
GGCGCCCAGATCACCTCGTCGCTGGAGGTGGGCAACGCCTTTGATATCGGCGTGGATCCTGGGCGCTACGTCTACCTCACGAGTATGACCCAGGGCAATCCCCTAACGGTGCTCCAGGGTAAAGAAAAGACAGGGACGGTCACACTCAATGGCCCCTCGGGAGCGGTGGACGTGCTTACCACCACACACCACGCCTACATAGCCCTGCGCAACGCTGGTCAGGTGGCGGTCGTCAGTGGGACAACGGTGATCAATCCCGGCATCACCGTGGGCATAACGCCAACAGCGGTGGTCGCAAATCCGGGTAATGGTCTGGTCTACGTTGCCAACTTCGGCAGCGACAACGTAACCATCATCAATAGCCAAAGCTTTGAACCTTTTCCCCTCTCTGTGGGCAACCGACCGGCGGCCCTCGCCCTCGATCTCCAGAGGGGATATCTCTACGTCGCCAACAGCGGTGACGACACCGTCAGCGTGATTCAGAACAACACCGTGATAAGCACCGTCAACGTCGGTACGTCACCTGTGGACATCGCCGTGGATCCCGAAACGGGATACGCTTACGTGGTCAACGCAGGTTACATCGGCGATCCCGGCTCTCTGAGCGTACTGAGCGGGACTCACTTCATCACCACTACGACAGTCGGGGAGTATCCCAAAGCGGTAGATGTAAACCCGCGAACGGGCTACGTCTACGTCGTTGGCGGTCAGGGGAGCACGGGAACCGTCTCCGTCCTGACCAGAACGCTCGTTGTAGAGACCTTCCTGCCGGTAGGGCACGCGCCCCGCGACGTTGTGGTCGATCCCGCGACCGATCTCGGGTACGTCTCCCTCTACAAGGCCAGCGGAGGTACGGACATCGGACGGATCGTCATCCTGGGGCGCACGGAGGCTTCCTATATCGACATCGATCCTGATGTACCGAGCCCTTACCAGCTCGATTGTGAGGGGTTGAACGGGATTGCCATCACCCTTCTTATTCCAACCAACGCTGTCGACGAGGAGACTCGGCTCCTTTGTGCAGCCTGGGAACCGGATACAGGCCCCCGCTATGCCTTCGCCGGACAGGGCTTTCTACTCAAGGCCTACCAGAACGCGCAACACCAGCCCGGATTCACCTTCTTGAAGCCCATCACCGTGAGCATCCCTTACCAGACAACGTTGCCGGCAGATGTAGAAGAAGCAGAACTGGAGATGCGCGTTGGGGCTTCAGGCGAAAATCTCTGGCAAACCAACGGCATCCTCACGCAGAGGATCGATATGGAAGAGAAGGTGTTCACGGCCACCCTCAACATCCTCCCTGACCAGGCGCAGAAGGGGTATGCCCT
>JBNGDR010000548.1:0-1356 GCA_049975685.1 Anaerolineae bacterium | reverse complement strand
AATTTCCCGTAAACGGTACGCATCCACCTGCGGCATTACAAGGCCTCAAGAAGTTGTTGCAGTTTATCACGCTTGTATTCCAGATGATCTAGATGCTGCAGATCGCGGTAGCATCGTCTCGGCTTCTTTATCTGACGTAATCACTGTGGACATACCTACCCCCTACGCTACATCTTCCACCCTCTGCATCCCATAACCCGAACTATCTGCATTATACTCTATGCTACTTGTGAAATTAAAGGTAAACTCCACCTGGTCTTTCGGCAACACAAGAGGATATGCTCTGAACCCGATAGAGGTATCAGATGGGTGTGTTTCACTTGAGTAAAAGTCCAGGTGGGACGCACTTGGCGCCTCGCGCCACGGGGCTTCTACCGCTGCTCCCGGCTTGATCTCCAAAGCTAGAGTGCGTCCCACCCTTGCGTTCAACTGAGATGAAATACACCCGAATCAGATATACCCGTCCTGATAGGAACCGCGATCGATACGGAGGTCGCCCAGGCGTAGCGCGGCGACCTCTTCTTTCTGGGATGGGGATAGCGGGGTGCGTAGATGGACGAGCTTATCGTCTGCTCCCTCGATGAGGGCCAACGCCAGGACGAAGCCCTCACGATCCTCCAGTGCGACGAGGCGCTCCTCGCGGAAGCGCCGCCGTGGAAAGACCGCCACGCCGTGGTAGTTCAGCGATATGCAGGGCGCCTTCTCGAAGTAGTCACGGTAACACCTGGCCCTATAAGCGCGCCGTTCTTCCCTGGGCCGATCCCGCACCGCCTCCGGGACGGGAAGCTCAACGACGCGCACGCCGGGCAGGGGATGAAGGGGGAGTAGCAGCGGTTTGAGCTCGTCCTCGCGTTGGAAGGTCACAACGGTGCAGGGCCGGAGCAGATCCACCTTGGCCCACTTGAGGTTTGTGCCACCATAGCTAGGGTTGACGAACCCCGAAGTATCGACCACCAGCGCCTGATTCTCCAGGGCCTGGGTGAGGCGGAAAATACCAAGGATCACGCGGAGCATATGTCCAGGTGGGGCATTGCTGCCCACGAACCAGATACGACGTGCCGCCTGGGGAGGGAAAGAGGTGTCCCCAGGCCCTCCATTTTGGGCCATCACCAGGGTGGTAGGCAGACGATAACTGTTCTGCCCTACGTCGGTGTCCAGGAAGGCAACACGGTCACGTGTCTTGAGCAGCCGAGAGTAAAGGTACCGGGCGAAGGTACTCTTGCCGGTGTTACTTGCTCCGATGACGAGAACAGGGCCTTGCCAGGAGGCGACATCCAGCGAGCGCCAGGGTTCCGGGACGTTGATTTCGTCCTGGTCTATCATATCTGAGCGTGCGGTTGTGCTACCCCCGAAGGG
>JBNGDR010000547.1:0-1359 GCA_049975685.1 Anaerolineae bacterium | reverse complement strand
GGATCGAAGATGGCCGCCGTGAACTTCTCCGGAATGATCATCGCTACATCGGCCTCCTGGTTGAGGATCGCCTCCCGCGCGCTCTTGATGTCCGTCGCTTCGCTCAAAATGAAAAGATCCTCGAGTTCCTCGCTCTCCAGCACATCTACCAGGATCTCCCCCATATTGAGCCCCCCCAACCCCACTCCGGCACCCTTATCCATGTTCAACACCTGGACCCGGGTCGTCGGCAGCTCGAAGGCCTCATCACCGCCACTGCCGAACATGAGAACGAAGATACCGGTAACGAGAAGAGGGATTCCGAACATGAAGACGAGCGCGAAAGCACTCCGAAAGGAGGTGCGCAGATCTTTGAATGCAATTTCGAGAACTTTCATACCATCCGCCTCCTCAATCGCGAAGTGCGCGACCCGTGAGATGCAAAAATACCGCCTCCAGGTTGGGCTCCATGATGTCGACCGACGTGATCCGCACGCCGGCGGCGTTGGCAGCTTCAAAGAGACGAGGGAGGACAAGGTTACTATCATCCACCATCAGATCCACCGTCCCATCGGACGCCGAGACCGAACTAACACCCGTTGTCGCACGCCAGGCGGCCATCACCCGCTCCGATTCGGTATTGATGGTGAGCGTGATACGATCCATCTGTCCCACAATTTTAACCAGCTCTTCGTGGGTGCCGAAGGCGATAATTTCCCCGTAATCCATGATGGCAATGTGATCGGACAGCTCCTGCGCCTCCTCCATGTAGTGCGTGGTATAGAGGACGGTCATTCCCTCGGCGTTGAGCTCCTTCACGCTCTCCAGGATACGACGGCGGCTCTGAGGATCGATACCCACCGTAGGCTCGTCCATGATGACGATCTCCGGTTTGTGCAAGAGCGCGATCCCTACATTGAGTCTGCGCTTCATCCCGCCGGAGAATTTCCCCACCCGGCCCTTCTGGCGATCCATCAAGCCTACGATCTCCAGCACCTCATCGACGCGTCGTGTGAGGGCTTCGCCCCGCATTCCGTACATCTTACCCCAGAAAACGAGGTTCTCCCGGGCCGACATATCCTCGTAGAGAGCGATCTCCTGAGGCACCACACCGAGGGACGCCTTGACCGCCATGGGCTCTTCGAGGATAGAATGCCCCATAACCCACGCTTCACCATCGGTGGGCGTCAATAGACAGGAGAGCATAGAAATGGTAGTGCTCTTGCCAGCGCCGTTGGGCCCCAAGAGGCTGAATATCTCACCTGCTTGCACGTGGAAATCGATGCCCCGCACGGCGTGGATATCACCGTAATGTTTGTGTAGATTCTTACCTAGAATGGCGTACTCTTCGTCCATGTCTGCCTTTCTCCTTCAAAATAC
>JBNGDR010000546.1:0-1361 GCA_049975685.1 Anaerolineae bacterium | reverse complement strand
TCACTTGAGTAAAAGTCCAGGTGGGGCGCACCTGACATCTCGCGCCACGCGATCTCTAACGCTGTCCCATCTTGATCTCCAAAGCCAAAGTGCGTCCCACCTTCACGTTCAACTGAGAGGAAATGTACCCTAACGAAAATTCTCCAAGTATAGTATAATAATGATGGGATGAGCTCATGGAGAGGATAGAACAGTGAATAACACAGGTTCAGTCTACCCAGAAGATCTAGCGTTGGCTGTACAAACAACACCGGAGGAACTTGATGCTCAGGTTCGTCTAATGGCGGCACTTAAGATGTTTGAATTAGGTAAGCTCTCTTCAGGAAAGGCGGCGGAATTGGCTGGAATATCACGAGTGGCCTTTCTGGAAGCTTGTGGTCGTTATGGTGTCTCCGTCTTTAACTATACAGCCGAAGAGTTGGAAGCAGAGATTCGAGCAGATCTGGATAGGCTGGAACGTACCAAGTGATAGTTATCAGCGATACAGGGCCTCTCATTGCGCTGGCAAAGATTGATCAAATTTCTCTCGTAAAAGAACTGTTTCAAGAAATCCATATTCCCCAGCTGTACAGAGAGAGCTCTTCGCAAAGCGTGGATCAGAGGTTTCGCATTTGGAAGAAGCCGCGCGAGAGGGTTTCATCAAGACGACACCTTTGTCTCCAATTCCCTCTGAAGTGCAATGGGTAATCTCACGTTTGGGCCAAGGAGAACAAGAAGCTATTGCCTTGGCCCACGAGCAGAACGCACTTTTATTAATCGACGAGCTTTTAGGGAGAGCAGCTGCAAGAAGACTGGATCTGGATATCACCGGCGTTGTGGGGATCCTGATTCGAGGTAAACATGAGGGGCATATTATAGCTGTGCTACCTTTACTGCATGCTCTACGACAAAAAGGCTATTGGTTATCGGACGAAGTGTTGGCTGTGGCAGCTCAATATGCCGCAGAGCTACCGGAGTGAAATGAGCGAAGACGACCATCACATTCTACTAGCCCATGGCAGCGGTGGGATCCTCAGTCATGAGCTCGTTCGTGATCTCTTCGCGCACTACTTCGATAATCCCTTTCTGCGCCCCATGGCCGACGCCGCCCTCCTCGGCCCTCTACCACCGGGTCAATTGGCACTCACCACGGACTCCTATGTTGTGCATCCCATCGAGTTCCCCGGCGGTGACATCGGCAAGCTTGCCGTCTGCGGCACGGTGAACGATCTCGCCGTGGTTGGTGCCGAACCTCTTTACCTGACCGCCGGTTTCATCCTGGAGGAGGGGC
This sequence comes from Anaerolineae bacterium, assembly GCA_049975685.1. Taxonomy (GTDB): domain Bacteria; phylum Chloroflexota; class Anaerolineae; order B4-G1; family SLSP01; genus DAOTVC01. The sequence goes on along the minus strand of JBNGDR010000546.1, from coordinate 91 downwards.
TTACGATGGAGACGCTGGAACGCATCGTCGCTTCAATGGCGGCGACGGCCCGTGAAGCCGGCGTTGAGATCGTAACCGGCGACACCAAGGT
>JBNGDR010000545.1:0-1362 GCA_049975685.1 Anaerolineae bacterium | reverse complement strand
GTCTAGTCCATGACCACCATCGATTCCGTCCATCTCCTGCAGCAACTCATCCGCTTTGACACCACCAACCCACCGGGAGACGAAGCGGCCTGCGTCCAATATCTCAAAGCCCTACTGGAGGAAGCGGACATTCCCACGCGTCTGCTGGCCCTGGACAAGACTCGACCCAACCTCATCGCCCGGCTGTCGGGTCGAGGGGAAGCGCCGCCCCTCCTCCTGCAGGGACACATCGACGTCGTGCCTACAACGGGGCAACGTTGGACGCACCCCCCATTCGCCGCCGAGATAGCCGATGGCATGATCTGGGGACGAGGCGCCCTGGATGACAAGGGCGCCGTCGCCATGATGACCACCGTTCTGTTGAGGGCCGCATCCGAGAACTTCCGTCCGCCTGGTGACGTGATCCTGACTGTGGTGGCAGACGAGGAAGCCGCCGGCACCTACGGGGCCCGCTTCCTGGTGGAGCGCCATCCCGAGGAATTCGAGGGAGTCCGATTTGCCATCGGTGAGGGGGGTGGATTCGCCGTCCACATGAGCGGGGCCAAATTCTACCCGATCATGGTTGCCGAGAAGCAACACTGCACTCTGCGGGTGACCGTCCGCGGGCGGGCGGGCCATGGCAGTGTCCCACTACGTGGGGGCGCCATGGCCAAGCTGAGCGAGGTACTCCGCACCCTTGACCGCGAGCGTCTGCCCGTGCATCTGCTTCCGGTGACAAAACACATGATCAAGACACTCAGCGAGGGACTCCCCCTCGCCCAGGGGATCTTCCTCCGGCGTCTCCTCAATCCGGCCCTTACCAACCACGTGCTGGATCTGTTGGGTGATCAAGGCAACCAGCTGAACCCCTTGCTGCATAACACCGTAAGCCCCACACGACTGCACGGCAGCGATGCCGTCAACGTGATCCCCGGCGCGGTCACCGTTGATCTGGATGGAAGGCTGCTGCCCGGCTTCGGTCCCGAGGATCTGATGGCGGAGCTCGGGGGCCTCCTCGGCGGAGAGCCGGAGATCGAGCTGCTCCATTTCGAGCAGGGACCGCCCCAGGCGGATATGGATCGCTACGAGATTCTGGCGCAGCTTCTGCAGGAGGCCGACCCTGAGGGCATTCCTGTCCCCCATCTACTCAGCGGCGTCACCGACGCCCGTCACTTCGCACGTCTGGGCATCAGCACCTATGGCTTCGTTCCCCTAGATCTGCCTCCGGGGCTCGTCGGTACTATCCACGCTGCCGACGAAAGGGTACCCTTGGAGAGTCTGCGCTGGGGAACGGAGGTACTCTACGATCTCTTACACCGTTTCCGAGGTTAACAGAGAACTTATCTGGCTCATCGCTGCCTCACTTTTCCTTCAGCCCTTCGG
>JBNGDR010000544.1:0-1364 GCA_049975685.1 Anaerolineae bacterium | reverse complement strand
TGGGGGAACTCCTGGAGCTCTATCTGCCCATCCCGGATCTGGGAGAAGAACAGATCCTGGTGGCTCAAGAAGCCCAGCGATTGGCCTTTGAGGTTCTTGAGATGTGCGCCTGGTCCTATTACGCGGATGAAACGCCGGAGGAACACCAGTTAGATGAGCTCCTTGAGCCCCTGCTTCCGCCTGAAGCGGAGCGCGCGCCCAAGCTGGAAGGTACGGTCCGCAAACTACTCCAGAGAGCTAAGATCCTTCGCCACGATAACAAAGAGATCCATTTCCGCCACTACGCATGGAGGGAATATTTCGCCGCCCGTGCTTTCAAAAAACACGAAGCGGAGATAATCACCCCCCTGCTCCTGGAACACCTATATGACTCCGACTGGTCCTTCCTGTTGGAATGCTACGTGGGTTTGGGTAAGGCCGACGCCCTGGTCAAGCCCTTGCTGAAGGAGGCCATGACGGAAGGGAACCTGAATGCCCTGAGACGTGTGGCCCGTTGGGCGACGGTGGCCCCAGAGGGCGCACCGTGGCGGAAATATGTCTTGCAGGCGCTGGCGCAAGTCTTTGTCCACGGCGATCTAGATCTGGAGGAGCGCCTGGACGTGGGACAGGCGCTGGCCCTGGTCGCAGGGGAGGGGGCGCGGCCCCTTTACCTCCAGACTCTCCGAAATCCCAACATCGATGTCCGGGCAGCTTCCTTGCGAGGGTTGGGGTGGACAGGCCGACCACGGGAGATGAAGATTCTCGCAGCCGGCCTCAACGTGAGTCAACCCGAGATTCAGAAACAAGCCGTGCTGGCCCTGGCCGATCTCGGCACCAGTGGTGCTTTCCGATTCCTGACGGATGCGCTCATTCGTAGCGACGAAGCACTGACCATGATCATCGCCGAGACGCTGGCGAAGTATCCTGAGGGCTGGGAAGCACTCAAGGAAGCGACACAGGTCGAAGATCTGGTGATACGCAGAGCGGCCGCACGCGGTCTGGGAAGAGTCCACCAACCCTGGGCACGGGAGATTCTGCGAACCCTGGCGCTCGAAGATCCCCAGTGGCTTGTGCGATCCGCAGCCGAGGCCGCACTCATGGCCCAGGAAGGCAGCGACGAGGACGCAGTCATAGCACCACCCCCCAGGCCTGACTCGGCGCAGTGGCTCATAAACTGGGCCGCACGACAGGGGTTGGGGCTAGGTGTGGGAGAGGCAGCGTTGCAGATGCTCATTCGCGCTGTGGAGGTCGGCGATGCGCAAGTCCGCATCCTCGCCGTGGAAACATTGGGCCAGATGGGACACCGTGAGCACCTCGAAGCTCTGCGACCCCTGCTGGAGGACGATGATCCCAGGGTGCGAGAGGCTGCGCGCGAAGCCTACGAA
>JBNGDR010000543.1:0-1367 GCA_049975685.1 Anaerolineae bacterium | reverse complement strand
CAGGCGATAGGCAGCCACATCACCCCAGTTGCTCCTCCCGGAACCATTCCAGATCTCCACCCGGTAGGCCCGCTGCGTGGCCCGGCTGGTCACCGGCGGCTGCGCCGCCTCCAGCACAAAGGGGTAAAGCGCATCGTACTGGGGCACCAACACCGCGCCGCCATTGGGAGCCGTCCAACCTTGCACCAGCGTACTTCCCCGGATGAAGCGGCTCTTGAGGTTTCGCATGTCAAAGCGCGCCCCGATGGAACCCAGATAGAGCATGTCCTTCAGACCCAGGTCGGTCTCAACGTCATCCTTGTAAACACCCCAGAATTCCGGAATCCGTGGGATGATATTCTGCGTCATCGCCTGATAGAAAACCGCACGTAGCACCTGCTGCTGGCGGCGGTGGCGATCAAAATCGGAGGTATTCCAACGGGAGCGGACATACCACAAAGCATATTTTCCGCTCAGATGGTGGAGACCCGGTTCCATGTCGATATCCGTCGCTCCGGTGGGGGATTCGGGATCGGGATAAGTATCGTGGAGAGGACATTCGACGATGATATCCACACCACCCACAGCGTCCACGATACTACGATAGCTATCGAAGTCCACGAGGCTGTAATAGTGGATGGGCAAACCGAAGTTGTAGGCGATGGTCGCCTTGGCCAGACCAGGACCGCCGCCAGGATAACCGGTCTTATGCCCCCTCAGAAAAGCCGTGTTGATCTTGTCCAGACCCCAGGTGGGAATCCAGGCGTAGTAGTCCCTGGGAATGGAGATGAGGCTGACGGCCGGCATGTCGGGAAAGACGGAGGCGATCATCATCACATCGGTGCGGGCGTAGCCGGTGCCCCCCTCACGATCCATGCCGAGCAATAGAATATTGATGGTACCTTCAGGTTGAGGTATGCGGGGCATAGGCGTCGGCTGAGGTAGTGGTGAGCTCACGACTGCTGTGCCCGTCAAGATCGGGACGGGCGGGGGGAGGTTAATGGGAGCAGGTGTGGGTGTCATCGTCGGTGTAGGAGAAGGAAGAGGTGTACCTGTGGGTAGCGGCGTCGGGGTCACCTCTGGCGTGGGCGTCCACGTGGGAGGCACGGTGGCGGTGGCGGTTGGGGAGGTAGGTGTAGCCGTAGGCGTCGTCGTGGGGGTAACCACCAGCACGGCGACCTGCTCCTCCTGTGCATTCTGAGCAGCCTGCGCACCCAACACCAAAAGAACCAACAATCCAATGACGATGGACCACTCTAAGAAGCGAATACCCCGATCCATAATAAGCACAATCCTTCCGGCTTTTTCCCCCGGAGCTTCTCAACTCCGAATGTTTGATGCATAATATCCATGATACCATGCAACAGAAGAAAATCAACGCTCAGATC
>JBNGDR010000542.1:0-1385 GCA_049975685.1 Anaerolineae bacterium | reverse complement strand
CCCATCGATCTGGCCGAGGACGTGAAATCCACCATGTCTGTGCTCGCCGATGCACGCGATATCGACCTGACGGCCACCGTGAACAACGCCGTACCCAATCCCCTCTACGGTGATCGACAACGGCTACACCAGATCCTCGTCAATCTCACGAATAACGCCATTAAATTCACCAACGAGGGGGGAGTTGCTATTCGAATCTATAGACCCGACGCGGATCACTGGGGGATCCAGGTCGCTGATACAGGCATCGGCATCCCCGAGGACGCACAGGAGTATATCTTCGATCCCTTCCGCCAGGTGGATGGATCCGCCACGCGGGAGCATCGAGGTACGGGAATGGGCTTATCTATTGTCAAACAGTTGGTTCAATTGATGGGTGGAACTATCTCACTGGAGAGCACGTTGGGAGAGGGAAGCACCTTTACCATCACCTTACCCATCGTCAACGTCCCGGAGGAGGAAATCGCATGAATAACGCAGAACTTGCATTGATCATCGAAGACGACCCCGATCTGGCTACGATCTTCTCCGAAGCCGTGAAGGCGGCGGGCTTCAAGACGGAGGTGATCCACGACGGAGATAAGGCCCTGGAGCGGCTGAATGCCACGCTCCCGCGCGTCGTCGTCCTCGATCTACACCTGCCCCGCGTCTCGGGAACGGACATTCTACGGCGGATCCGGACCGATAAACGTCTGGCGGAGACCCAGGTCATCGTCGCCACGGCGGATGCCCGCATGGCGGAGATACTCCACGATCAGGCCGACCTGGTGCTACTCAAGCCCATCAGCTTCATCCAGTTGCGGACCCTGGCCGCTCGCCTGGGCTCTGTGAAGGAGTGAGAACCCAAAACTTGCTAACCGACCCCAATCTCTACCTTCGCGTACTCCGGGTCCATGCGGTGTAACTCGTTACGCACGCGCTGGCGCAACGCCACCGCCGGGCGGACGCAATAGTCTCGAAATTGCCCGGGGGTCAGAGAGATATCGGGAAAGAGCAATTTCAGATAGCCGGTCGTCAGGCGAGCGATGGCTTTAAGGTCACGTAAGTCGTCACAGTTCCTCAGATTCAGATGCTCTGAGACGTATTCGCCATACGCCATCTGGGTCCGCAGCACGTGGAGGATCTCCGAGAAGAAATCCCCTTTGAACCCCAATGAGCGCGAGGGCGTGTCTGTGGTGATACGTTCCATCTCCCACCCGGCCAGCAGTCCGTGGATGCGGTCAACAAAGGCCGTCTGCTGCATGAAGTTGGAGATTTGATGTAGCAATCCCTCATCCTGATGCAGCGGGCGGCGGTTTTCATCTAGAGGGATATTGCCCAGCATCACGAAGCCCGCCTCAGCGGTGCCCGTCGTATTACCTCGACTGTAACGCCCGGACTCCATG
>JBNGDR010000541.1:0-1391 GCA_049975685.1 Anaerolineae bacterium | reverse complement strand
GGGACAAGTAAGATCACCAGTCCAATGATGCTCCACGGTAGCCTGAAGAGAGCAAATTTGCGCTTCCGCTCCTCTCTGGGGGAGGATCTGCCGCGAGCAGCTGGGGAGGCAGGCTTGGCGGGTACCTGGGGTGGCGGTGTCTCCTTTTTTTCGGGCGGTGGTGTGGGATGATCAACGACCGAGGGCTTCGGCTCACTTTTCTCAGGCGAGGGTGTGCTATCAACCGCTCTGCGCTGAACAATAAGCGTATCCTCAGCCACTTCGCCGGTCCAGGCCTGGCGGAGCGCTGTTACGAGGGCTAACGCAGTTGCGTAACGTTTCCCCGGGTCCTTTGCCAGAGATTTGAGGATCACCGTCTCAACAGCCGGAGGCAGGTCAGAGACGTGTTCACGCAGGGGCTTAGGCTCCTCGTTGATGTGCTTCAATGCCAGACTGATGGCTGAATCTGCTTCGAAGGGCAGCTGACCCGTGGTCATCTCGTAGAGAATACCGCCCAGTGAGTAGATATCCGACTGGGGGGTGGCCGCCCGCGAATCCATGGCCTGTTCTGGGGCGACGTACTCGGGGGTGCCAAAAGCGTGTCCCAGCGTCGCCTGACTCAGACGATCGCGCAGCATGGCGAGCCCAAAGTCGCCCAGGATGGCATCCCCCCTGGTGTTTAGAAGAACGTTGCTGGGTTTTACGTCGCGGTGAATGACCCCTTCGCTATGAGCGTAATCGAGGGCAGATGCCACCTGCTCGGCGAGGCTCATGATCTCCTCAGGCGTAAAAGCACGCCCCTCTTGCCAGCGCCGGTCCATCTCGGCCCGCAGATCGGTCCCCTCCACGTACTCCATGACCATGTAGTGACCGCCCTCGTAGCGTCCGAAGTCGAAGATCTGGACGATATTGGGGTGACGCAAAGCAGCGACAGCGCGGGCCTCCCGTTGAAAACGGGCGTTGACCTCGGGGTTAGCTTGCAGGTGGCGCCCTACCACCTTGATAGCGACGTGGCGATGCAGGGCCGGATGCAGTCCCTTATAGACCTCGGCCATGCCACCGTGGCCGATCCTCTTGATGATCTTATAACGTTCGATGTAACGACCGACCAGCGTGTCGTCGATATCCATAAACAGTTTTCGATTTCCCCGCACAGTGGCAATTAATATAATCGACAGGTAGATGGAGTATAAAACACTTTCATGTTAAGTCAATCCAGGTAAGGAAATCGTTAATGCGACAAAGGATTTGGAAACATCCAGCTCTTCCAGCCTTCAACGCACGACCACCTCGACGCTCCAAGTCTGCAAGGGCTCTACGTCCTCCTCCCAGGGACGATGATAGATCAACTCCAATGTTGTGCGTCCCGTGGTTGCCGCGCGGAAGCGGAAGACCTGAACGCCCCCCGCACC
>JBNGDR010000540.1:0-1394 GCA_049975685.1 Anaerolineae bacterium | reverse complement strand
GATACCTACCGCCCGGCGGCCATCACGCAGCTGGAGGTGCTGGGGCGGCAACTGGACATTCCCGTTCATAGTGAGCGGGGTAAGGTGACCCCACCGGAGATCGTCGCTCACGCGCTGGAGACGGCGCGCGCCAAGGGCGCCGACGTCGTGATTCTGGACACGGCGGGTCGCCTCCAGATCGACAGCGAGATGATGACCGAGCTGGAGGCCATCCGCGACCGCGTTAACCCGGTCGAGACTCTGCTTGTGGCTGACGCCATGACGGGTCAGGAGGCTGTGAACATCGCCCAGGGGTTCCACGAGCAGGTGGGCCTGACGGGCCTTATCCTGACCAAGGTGGATGGTGACGCGCGGGGCGGGGCAGCCATCAGCATGCGGGCTGTCACCGGCGTTCCCATCAAATTCCTGGGGACGGGGGAGAAGCTGGGCGCATTGGAGCTCTTCCATCCGGAACGCCTGGCATCGCGTATCCTGGGTATGGGCGACGTGATGACGCTCATCGAGAAGGCGGAGGACGCCTTCGACGAGCAACAGGCCCAGCGCATGGAGAAGAGACTGCGCAAGGGTGAGTTCGATCTGGAGGATTTCCTTGAGCAGCTGCGACAGGTGCGCAAGATGGGACCTCTCAACGAGCTCATGGGTATGATTCCGGGCATGGGGCGGGCTCTCAGGGGGGTCTCCCTGGATGAAGCCCAGACCGAGGAGCAGTTGAAGCGGGTCGAAGCTATTATTCTTTCGATGACACCCGAGGAGCGACGGCGACCACGCATCTTGAATGCCAGTCGCAAACGCCGCATCGCCCGGGGCAGCGGCACCGAGGTTCAGGAGATCAATATGCTCATCTCCCAGTATCGTCAGATGAAGAAGATCGTTAAGCGTTTGAACAAGGGTAAAGATGGCATGCGGGGCCTTTCTCTGCCCCGATTTTTCTGAGATCGAGTTATCTATCATCGCTATCATAGCTATAGCTGACAAACTATAATAGGAGAGATATGCTTAAAATTAGATTACGTCGGGTCGGCATGAAGAAACAACCCAGTTACCGGATCGTGGTCGCGGAATCGACCTCACCGAGAGATGGGAGATTCGTCGAGGTTATTGGGTTCTACAATCCTCGTACTCAACCGGAGACTTTCAAGGTCGATGAGGCCAGAGCCTTGCACTGGCTCAGCGTCGGGGCACAGCCCACCGATGCGGTGGCGCGCCTTTTCAATACTCATGGGACGGCTCGCCGTTTCGCTCGCCTGAAGGCGGGGGAACCGCTGGAGGCGCTGCTTGAGGAGGCGGAGGCTGCTGCTGAGGCCCGCGTGGTGAGCCCTGAGACGAGCCCCGTCGCCCACGAAAAGGAAGAGATTGAGGAAGTGGAACCGGAGCCGGAACCGGAGCCGGAACCG
>JBNGDR010000539.1:0-1398 GCA_049975685.1 Anaerolineae bacterium | reverse complement strand
GCTTGACGTGGATTGCCAAATCCACGTCTGCGAAGCTGCCCGCCCGATAGATCACCGGGTTATAGAATTGACCAACGCCACGGCTATCAGCCGTGGCGTTTTTATTTGCCTGACAGGTCTTTATGATCCCAACCAGATGGGCGAGCTCCAGGCCCACTGGTCGTTCAGCTGGCGCACGCGGACGTAGTAGAAGTCGCCCGACTCGCCCCTGTCTTCCAGCGTGAAGCGCCAGTCGTATTCCCAGGGACGCGGCGCGCGGTGGAAGCGGTAGGCGGGGGAGGCGATCTTCCCCAGCCGCCCGGCGCGCGCGCCCTCCAGCAGCGTCTCCAGCGGGTAGGTGACTTGCTGTCCGTTGATCGCGGCCCACACCTTGGCCTCCCTGGGCAGTGCCACCTCCAGGCAGACGCCCTGGGTGGCCGGCGTGCGGTTGTTGGGATTCCCGAAGGTGGTTGTACTGAAGCGCACGCCCCGCTCACCATCGCGCTGCCAATGGGAGGGTGGCACGTCGTCGAAGGCGTCGTCGATCTCCGTCGGCGCGACGACCTCCGGGCCGCGGAAACGCGGCTCCACCGCCAGCACCTGCCCCGCGCTGATGCCCAGGCGCACGTCCCACTCGGCGCGCACGTTCCGCTCGCCCCATCCCACCTCCAGGAAGATCTTGGTGTGAATGAGATCGTCGTCCGCACCGGGACGGGCTCGGTCAGGAGCATGTGCTGAGCAAGGCGAAAGCAACCGGCCCGAGCTGGAGGTCTCCTGACTGTGCCCGCCCTGGCGCGCCACGTCGCACCGTGAGACGCGGCGCCAGAGGGCGTTGTTCTTGATCACATCGACGTAATCGATGGGCGCGCCGCCGGTGACCTGCACGTCGATCTGGCGCCGGTCGGTGGCGGGCAGGACGGTGCCCATGGGTTCGCCGTTGATGGCGAAGCGCAGTTCGATGCGGTCGCCGGTGAGCGCGTAGGTGCGCCGGGCCCAGAGCGCCTCCCAGATCGCGGCGCGCGTCTTGGTCGTGGCCCAGAGGCCAGTGCGCCCGTGCCCGTAGCTGCCGGGGTAGGCGCTGTGGTGGTCCGTCGAGCCGATGACGCCGCAGTGGTGGCCCTGCGCCAGACCGTATTGCAGGGTGCTTCGGTGATCCGCCGGCCCCATCACGTGCAAGAAGGGGAGCGGTCCCTCGTCGGCTTCGCTGCACCCGTGCATGGAGATGATCTCGACGACGGGCGAGACCTCGGGGTCGAAGGTGTCCCAGTTGATGCCGCGCTGTCCCTGCTTGTAGCCGATGTGGTGAGGGAAGGCCAGCGCCTTGATACCCTGCGCGTGCAGGGCGCGCAGCCGCTGCTGGAGATCGGGCAGCCCGGCGACGTTCAGGATCTCACCACGCGCGCCGGGGTAGACGATGGT
>JBNGDR010000538.1:0-1412 GCA_049975685.1 Anaerolineae bacterium | reverse complement strand
CAACACGCTTGTCCTCGCGCGATTCGCCAGGGGTGAAGACGCTGTAACCTCCACCTGCTTCTGTGATGAAGAGGCCGTAATTCCCATTGGAGAGCTGATGAACCTGAGGGAAGGGGGCCTCCATGGAAACCGACCAGGGCTCCAGAGTCACCCGCTCCTCCTCGCGCAACACACCGACCTCCTCTTCCGGCGTCTCCTCGACAGGAACCTGCTGCGGCACCTGTTCCTGCAGCAGAAGCTCGACACTCTGGATACGAGCATCGTCGTGGAAACGTTCCACCATGACCTGGTCACGCAGGTAGTTGACCAGCGCAACCATGATCATACCCTGGTGATGGGCCATGTAGGAGCGGACAATGGCCCGCTCCTGTCCCAGGGGAAGACGTGACTGCGTATAATCGACGGCCTCGTAGAAACCGTAGTGCCCCCTCATCCCAACCTCGATCAGGTGGTGGACGTTATTCGCTACCTCCTGGGGCGTGATGGAGAGGGCCAGGAGAGAGGCGTAGGGGGTGATAACGAGATCCTCGGCCAAACCCCGTTTGCGTCCCAATCCGGGAACGCCGAAGCCCCGATACTGGTAATTCATGGCGGCGTCAAAACGATAGTAACCCGACTCAGAGACACCCCAGGGGACCCCTTCCGAGCGGGCGTACTCCATCTGACACTCAACCACGGCCCGACACGTTTGTCCCAGCAACGTCTCCTCATAGGTGCGGGTCCACAGCTCGGGCATGAGGTACTCGAACATGCTTCCGTTCCAGGAGAGAAGCGCCCGCCGACCATTGACACGAGTGAGAGGTCGACTCAGATGTAACCAGTGACTCTCTGGGATTTCGTCGTTGGCAATGGAGATCAGGCTGGTCGTGCGAGCCTCGGAGGCCAGCAGATCGTAGTGATTGCCATCGAGCTCCTCGGTCTCGACCCGGTAACCCAGGTAGTAAACCTCCCGTTGACGGTCAAAGAGAAAACCAAACTCCATGCTTCGGGCCATCTCCTCCGCCTGCTCCGCCAGGCCCCGAAGGCCGATGAGCAACGTCCCCGCCGACATACGTCCCGACTCCAGCGCCTTCAAGAGATCCTCGCACCACTCAGCCAAGAGGCTTGGGCCTGTATCTGTTATATCGCGCAGCTCCATCACCTTGCTCGCGGCTTTCCGTGATATGGCGGAGATCTCGGCAAGATCCGGGGCAGTCGTCAGCAGATCTCTGAGCTCGTGCCACACCCGGCCCACGTCTGACTCAGGATCGGCCTCAGTGAAGTTGCCTGGCGCCTCGCGTAAGAGAGCCATCCAGGGGAGAAGTAGATCCAGCTCGCGCTGCATGTTGCGCAGGTGATGGTGTACCCGTCCAGACCAGAGACGCAGATCGTGAAGGAGTCGAGCGTCGAGGACGTGGGTGCCGGCCTCTATG
>JBNGDR010000537.1:0-1412 GCA_049975685.1 Anaerolineae bacterium | reverse complement strand
TCCACCACCTCTTCGCCGGCGAAAGGGCCTATCTCCAGCAAGAATAACGCCACAATAGTCAAGACAATCATCGCCAGCAAACCGCCCCCAGCAAGTATCCATATCAAGAGCGAACCACGCTTTTTCTTGGGGGCTGCAGTTGGCTGCGATGCAGGATAATAGGAACCGTCCGCCTGTGGATAGGCATTTTGCCCCGCCTGAGGCCACGATCCGGCCTGTTGTGTCTGGGGTTCTGCCCCATATCCATAACCACCGTAAGGGACTGTCTGTGGCTGGGACTGGGGTTGAGGTTGTGGATAAGGAGTTGCAGCTGAGGGGGGCATCACCTCCGTCCTCCCGTTGGGGGCCTGGGCCGGCAACGACTGCCCCTCCAAAGCCTTGACGAAAGCACTCGCGTTCGGGAATCGCTGCGATGGCTGCTTGGCCAACATTCGTACCAACGCATTCTCCACCTGGGGAGGCAACGACGGATTCAGCGCAGCGATGCTGGGAGGCGTGGTATTCACCTGAGCGTACAATAACGCCGTCGTCGAGCCACCGAAGGGCGCACGCCCGCTCAACATCTCGTAGGCAACAATGCCCAGGGAGTATAGATCTGTCCGGTAATCGACATCCTCGCCTATGATCTGTTCTGGCGACATATAAGCGGGCGATCCCAGAATCGTTCCCGTCGCCGTTAGGCGGGCTGTAGCGCCCGAACCCCGGAGGGCTTTGGCGATACCAAAATCGGAGATAACGGCCCGTCCCTCCGGGGTGACAAGAATGTTCGACGGTTTGATATCCCGATGCACGAACTGCCGCCGGTGCGCGTAGTCCAGCGCATCCGCCACCTGTTCCAGGATCTTGGTCACGCGCTCCAGATGCAAGGGGCCTTCGGAGATAACGACCTCCTCCAGGGATTTGCCCTCCACGTACTCCATCACGATATACAGATGATCATCCTGCTGCTCAACCTCGTAGATGGTCACTACGTTAGGATGATTCAAATTGGCCGCAACGATGGCCTCCTGCTGGAAGCGCCGCATGAACTCCTGATCATTGAGCAGATGCGGAAGCATGACCTTGATAGCCACGTAACGTCGTAGCGACGGCTGCCAGGCCTTGTAGACGATGGCCATACCGCCCCGGCCCAACTCCTCGACGATCTGATATTGTCCCAGTGTGTTTCCGACGAGACTCTCTGCTTGCATCTAACGGCCTCCTGTGATTTTCAGGAAATGATGTTCAGATGAAATAAGATCAAATGATAGAAATAGACTTTCGTTCTTACTTTTCCCAATACGCCAGGATTAACACACCCAGGACAGTTAGGAAAAATCCCAATCCCCCTGCTACCACCGTATTTAACATCCTCCGAGGACCCGATGGTTTTTCTGGAGTCACGGCTTCACTCGCCAGCGGCTCCCACTGGA
>JBNGDR010000536.1:0-1414 GCA_049975685.1 Anaerolineae bacterium | reverse complement strand
GGATCGAGGGTGTAGTCACGGCGGGGACCGGAGAGATCGGATCTTCGGGAACCCTATTCGTCGTACAGGATCCCGAGGGTGGGCCGTGGAGTGGCATCCAGGTTTACAACGGCGGCTCCTTCCCGGACGTAGCAGAGGGTGACCACGTGTGGGTCCTGGGTACGATTGACGAGTACTTCAACATGACCCAGATGTCGATTAACAGCGCACCCCACGCCCTGGTCGTGGCCAGCAGCAACAACACCCTACCCACGCCCGAGGTCATCAGCACCACCGACTTCGCCACCACGTCACCTAGCACCGCCGAACAGTGGGAAAGCGTGTTGATCGAATTCCAGAATGCGACGGTCACCGACGACAACCTGGGCTTCGGAGAGTGGTACTTCGACGACGGCAGCGGCGATGCCCGCGCCGACGATTACGGCAGTTACGGTACGCCCCTCAACTACACACCCACCAACGGCGACGTCTACGACTTCCTCCGAGGCATCGGGTGGTACTCCTACGGGGATTACAAGGTCGTTCCCCGCTACGAAGCCGATATTCAACTGAGCACACCCTGACAGGGGTTGCGACAGATGTACAGGGGAGGGTCCGCTGGACCCTCCCCTTTCCTATCCCTAGGGCTTGACACCCTTTGACTCCATGCCACAATAACTTCACAATAGACGGGGGAGATGCTCCCCCGTCGTCGAGTCTCAGACCATCCACGAAGGGAGGTGCCCTGAAGCAAGTGTTCCTACATATTCATCCGATAACCCATTTACTTTCACCATATAGGAGAGAGCTATGCGCAAACTTAGGCTATTTATCTTACTGACCCTCATCATGGGGCTGCTGCCCCTGGGGGTTTCCACAACTGAAGTAGGCCAGGTTCAGGCGGCAAGACTTAACGCCAACTGTGCGACGGACCTGATCATCTCCGAGTACATCGAGGGCTCAAGCTTCAACAAGGCCCTGGAGATCTACAACGGCACTGGCGCCACCGTCGACCTGACGGGATATCGCCTATCACTCTATTCCAACGGCAGTACCACAGCGGGCAGCACCTACGACTTCAGCGGCACGTTGGCCAACGACGACGTCTTTGTCGTCGCCCACTCCAGCGCCGACGCAGCTATCCAGAGTGTGGCAGACGACAACAGTGGTGTCGCCAACTTCAACGGCAACGATGCCGTCGTGCTCAGCAAGGAGGGGACCGACATCGACGTGCTGGGCGAGGTAGGAAACGATGCGTATTGGGGTGGTGATGTCACACTGGTGCGCAAGGCCACGGTGAATGCACCCAGCACCACCTTCGATTCCAACGACTGGGATGAGTACGCCCAGAACACCTTCAGCTATCTCGGCAGCCATACCATGACCTGCGCGGGGGAGTTATCCCTCAACAAGACGGCCCCCGCCCACGTAGAGG
>JBNGDR010000535.1:0-1425 GCA_049975685.1 Anaerolineae bacterium | reverse complement strand
GCGCCTAACATCCCTATGGAGTGGACGTGGCGACAATTGGCGACGGAGCCCTTCTGGCAGGCGTTGCAGGAGGCGGGTATCCCCATCGCCGAGGTGGATATGGTCGCCTGCAACTACAACGACCGTGCCATCGCCGACTCCTCGCCCGGTCCACAGATCGCCGACGCGCTGGGCATCCTGCCCAAACCCGTCGTGCCCATAGCCAACGCCTGCGCCGGGAATGGGATCGCTTCCTACGTGGCGTGGAACGCCATCGCTTCGGGACGCTGCGACGTCGTAGTCTCCATGGGCTTCGCCCGCTCCGATAACTACGACGCTATGGAGGCCATGAACTCGCAGGGCAATTACGTGGATTACGACTACATGCTGGGGTTGACGCACATCAACTACGGGGCCATGCGCGACACCTACTATCGCCGCAAGTACGACGTGCCGCTGGAGGCCGCCGGGCAGTGGGCCTATCAATGCCATTGGTACGGCCGCCACAACCCTCTGGCGGCGACCTACGAGAAGCCCATGCCCCTCCTTGAGGATCTCTGTACCGACACGCCCGAAGCCGATCGCGACCGCCAGGCCACCAATCGGGGCGGCGTGGCCAGCGCCCTGATCTTCGCGGGCGAGGACGTGGCGCGCAGATACACGGACACACCCGTGCAATTCGACGTCGCCTATGCCTTCCGCCCGCCCTACGTAGGCAACTTCTTCAACTACCCTGTGGATGGGATGCGCGAGTACGATATGGCTGAACTGCCCGGCCTGATGCTTGCCGTGGAAGAAGCCTACGCCCTGGCCGGTATCACCCCGGCGGAGATAGACCTGGCCCAGGTACACGATCTCACCGCCTTCGAGGGCATGATGGCCATCGAGGCGCTGGGTGTCTGCCCTGTGGGACAGGGCAAGGATTACGTCCTCTCCGGCAAGATGGGATTGGAGAGCGCGTGTCCGGTCAACACCTACGGCGGCGGCATCGCCTTTGGGCACGGCTCAGCCGGATCGGATTTCCAGGCCGGCCTGCTGGAGAATTACTGGCAGCTGCTGGGGACGTGTGGGGAAAGGCAAGCCCCTGATCCCCACGTGGGTGTGAACTCGTCCTACGGCACGCACCACTCACTGGACGTGGTGGGCGTCTTACAAAAGGCATGAGGGGTAAAGGCTACCTATGAATATACAATATCCTGAATTGTACGTTAGGTTGGATACATTCTCCAGCGCCGTCTGGTACCGCACCAAGGCAGGTCGCTATCGTCTGGAGGGAACGTGCTGCACGGCCTGCGGCGAGATCTTCTTCCCGCCCCGCACGGGCCTCATCTGCCCCAGCTGTCACGAGCGGGCGATGGAGCCCTACACCTGCGCCCAGACAGGCGAGATCGTCGCGGTAGCACTGGACGACGTGGGCTTCCCGGCACACGGCTATGGCGATTATCT
>JBNGDR010000534.1:0-1425 GCA_049975685.1 Anaerolineae bacterium | reverse complement strand
GTTGATGGCGTCAGTATCACTGGTGATACGGGCCATGAGATCCCCGGCCTCACGGCCATCGAAGAAGCGCAGGGAGAGTGCCTGAAAATGGCGGAAGAGCTGGCCTCGCATTCGATAGAGAATCTGCTGGCCCATCCGGACGGTGGACATGAACTGCACAGCCCGGCCCAACCATCCCGCCACATAGACGCCCAGCAATAACAGCATGATGCGCGTCAGACCCGTCAGATCACCCTGGATGATGAAACGATCCACCGCCTGACCGATGAGATAGGGAGCGGCCAGCTGGGTCAGAGTGTCGATGAGCACCATTGCCCCGGCCAACAGCAGTATTTTCCAATGGGGCCGGAGGTAGTCCAGCAACCGCCGGAAGGTGGGCCAGACCTTCTCCGGCTTCTCCGTAGGACGGCTGAGCCCGCGATGACCTCGCATCATGGGACCACCTCCTCGCCTTCATTCTCGTAGACGAGGTATTCGGTCTCCCTCTCGTCCGCACCCTCCAGCTGGCTGTAGTAGATATCGGCATAGAGGGAACTGGTTCTCAGCAGCTGTTCGTGCTTGCCCTGCGCCGCGATCCGCCCGCCCTCGAGCACCAGGATGAGGTCCGCGTCACGGACGGTGGAGACCCGCTGGGCGATGATGAAGCTGGTGCGCCCCTCCATAAGCCGCTCCAGCGCCTGCCGGAGCTTCAACTCCGTCTGAAAATCTACGGCGCTGGTGGCATCATCCAGGATCAGGATACGCGGATCGACGAGGAGAGCGCGGGCGATGGCGATGCGTTGTTTCTGCCCACCGGAGAGATTCACCCCGCGCTCTTCCACCCGGGTCTCGTACCCTTCGGGGAGCGTGGAGATAAAGCCGTGAGCCTGGGCCGCCTCGGCGGCAGCCGCGATCTCATCCATGGTGGCATGGGGCCGGCCGAAGGCGATATTCTCGTGGATGGTCCCAGCGAAGAGCAGCGTCTCCTGCAGAACGATGCCCACCTGCTCCCGCAGGGAGTCCAGCGTCACCTCGCGCACGTCGTGCTCATCGATGAGGATCTGCCCCCGAGTGGCATCGTAGAAACGGGGAATAAGGTTGGTGATGGTCGACTTACCCGAGCCCGTGGCCCCCAGCAGGGCAATGCGCTGGCCCGGCTCGGCGACGAAATCGACATCCTGAAGAACCCAGGGCTGGCTCTTGAAGTAGCGGAACCAGACGTGATCGAAGTGGACCCGCCCTCGGACGTCGGGCAAGGACTGCGCGTCGGATCGTTCCTCGATCTCGGTGGGTGTATCCAGGATCTCGAAGATGCGTTCGGCCCCCGCCGAAGCCTGGACGATACTGGCGAGGAGAAAGCTCAACATGAAGATGGGAAAGAGGGCCATCAGGATGAGCTGGGTGAAAGCCACCAGTTCCCCTACCGTCATCGTCGCGTTAATGACC
>JBNGDR010000533.1:0-1432 GCA_049975685.1 Anaerolineae bacterium | reverse complement strand
AGAAACCGCCCCCACGTGCCAGAGCACGTGGGGGCGGATGCTTTCTGAAATCAGGCTTCCTTCAACGACTCAGCGAAGCGTCGCCCGAAAGCCACACCTTCCCGCAAGAGCTCCGGGGTGGCTCCCCCTTTGAACTCCCACACATCGTCCTCCCCCACCTCCCATCGCAAGTCCTCCGCGAGTTGGTTGAAATCCCGCCGCGCACCGCCGCTCCATCCGTAGCTACCAAAGTAGGCCGCCTTACGGTGAAAGAGACGCTTGTGGGCAATGGTATGGAGGGTATCAAACATGGGTGGGAAAAGCCCGCCCTCGTAGGTGGGCGCGCCGACGATCACGCCCCTGTTTTTGAAAATGTGAGGCAGAATGTAGCTGGCATGCGTGTGACGCACATCGAAGATCTCCATGGGCACGCCGGCCGCCGCCACCCCCTCGGCGACAGCTTCAACCATCTCCTCCGTGCACCCGTACATAGTCCCGTAGAGCAAGGTAACACCCACGTCGCCGGGCTTATCGGCATACTCGGACCATAACCTGTAGAGATCGATGATGCGCTCTGGATGCTCGCGCCAGATGAGGCCATGCGAAGGCGCCACCATCTCCACGGGCACCTCCGCTAGTTTGTCGATGGCCTTGAGGACGGCTCTGTAGTAGAGAGAGACAATATTGACGTAATAACGCAGCGCCTCCTTCTCGTAGAACGCCAGATCGTCGTATTGATCATCGAAGATGGCCCCACGCAGCGCCCCATAGCCACCGAAAGCGTCGCACGAGAAGAGAATATGATGGTTCACCTCATAGGTCATCATGGTCTCAGGCCAATGGAC
Source organism: Anaerolineae bacterium (assembly GCA_049975685.1). Classification (GTDB taxonomy): domain Bacteria; phylum Chloroflexota; class Anaerolineae; order B4-G1; family SLSP01; genus DAOTVC01. The sequence goes on along the minus strand of JBNGDR010000533.1, from coordinate 608 downwards.
AAAGGGCGTGGATACAAAACGCAACGTGTGTGTGCCCAGATCCAGACTCTCGCCGTCCTTGACCACCCTCACACCATCGACGACACCATAATAGGCTTCCAGCATGTCCACGGCCTTCTTCGTCACCAATATCGCCGCCTCAGGCGCCACCCGGCGCAGGGTGCGCACCACCCCCGTGTGATCCGGCTCCATGTGATTGATCACGATATAGTCCAGTTGGGCCGGTTCGACAATCTGGGCGATCTGTGACAGCAGCTCGTCGGCCTTGAAATCCTTGGCCATGTCGATCAACGCCTTCTTCTCCCCATCAACCACGTAGGCGTTGTACGATACGCCCTCTTGAGTAATGGGCCACAGCCCCTCAAACAGGTCGGTAGTACGGTCGTTGACCCCGATCCAGTAAACACCGGGCTTCATCTCAATGGCAGGCATAGGCTACTCCTTTCAAGTGGCATCGATTTCGCAGGACGCCGCTCCCGGCTGGGAGCAGGTACGCTTCTATTATGGAACGTCTCCCTCAAGAGTCAAGAATCGAACAGGTGGACACCGCCCTTTGCTCAACCCAGGGTGAGAACGATGATCCCCCCCACGGTCAGCACCATACCGAT
>JBNGDR010000532.1:0-1435 GCA_049975685.1 Anaerolineae bacterium | reverse complement strand
CGCTTCACCAGCTCGTAGGTGCGGCGGCAGATGAGTATCTTCCCTGCGGGAGCAAGTTCCTGGAGGGTGTGTGCCCGGTTTACTGTGTGTCCCACGACGGTGAAGTTAACCAGATCGTGCGTCCCTACATTCCCGACGATGGCCTCCCCGGTACTGATGCCGATGCCGAAGGCTAACCGCTGGGCTTTGGGCAACTGACGGTGCACCTTATCGACGGCCTCCATAATGTGAACGGCGGCCTGTACTGCACGCAATGCATAGTTCTCCTGGGGTAGGGGGGCGTTGAAGAAAGCCATGACCTCATCCCCCATGAACTTGTCCAGCGTCCCCTCCTCTGCCAGGATGATCTCCGCCGCAGAAGCGATGTGACGGTTGAGTACGGAGATCAGAGTCTCCGGTGACGCCTCTGCGCTGAAGGTGGTGAAGCCCCGGAGGTCGGCGAAGAGTACCGAGATAACGTGACGCTGTCCGCCGGGTTGGACGTTCTGCGGTTGATCCAGGATCTGGTCCATCACAGGCGGGGCTACGTAGTGACCGAAAAGGGTACGAAGCTCCTGCTTCTCCTGCTCCCGCCGTTTCTCTACCTCGGCGAGGAGACGGCTGTTCTCAATAGCGATGGCAGCATAATCCGCCAGCATGCGCAGGAGGCGTTGATCGTGTTTGCTCAAGGGTTTACGGTTACGCTTGTTGCTTACCGTCAATGCGCCCAGCATCTTCTTGCCGATCTGCATAGGTACGGCCATCATCAAGTTCTCGGACTGGGTGACCATCGTCGGATCTGCCTCTTGCGAGTGGTATTCCTGACCCTCTCGCAGACGGCTCACCCTGGCGACCGGCTTTCCCGTCTTGGTGTCCAGCAGAACCAGTACCCCATCCAGGGCCCCTGTCAGGAAAAGCGCCGCATCCACGATGCGCTCCATCAGCTTTTCCCTTTCTCGCAGGCTGGTCACCGTTTTGCTCACGTGATAGAGGGTATCCAACTCGCGTATACGCTGTGCCAGCTCCGTATTGGTCTTCTGGAGGCGTTGCATCAACGCGTCCCGCTCTCGTTCGAGACGCACCGTCTCTATCACACGGTCGATGGCCTCTGTTAACGCGTCGATGGTGAAGGGTTTGGGCACGTAGTCCCGCACCCCCAGGCGGAAAACCTCGACGGCTACGGATTCTGAGCCGTGAGAAGTGATGAGGATGACGGGGATGTAGACCTTTTCCCTCTTGAGAGCGCGCAATACCTCGATCCCGTTGAGCCGAGGAAGTTCGTAATCCAATAGAATGAGGTCGGGGCGCTCCTTCAGGGCGAGATCCAGGCCTCGTTGTCCGTCCGACGCAGTCAGAACCTCGTACCCCTCTGGGACGAGGATACTTTCCACGAGGAACTCGCGGATATCGGGATTGTCATCCACCACCAGAACGCGTATGTCCCTCAATCTCATCC
>JBNGDR010000531.1:0-1436 GCA_049975685.1 Anaerolineae bacterium | reverse complement strand
AGCGCTTCGAGATCAAGATCGAGAACTACGCCCAACGGATGCTCAGAGGGCAAGTGCAGTCGAGATCCTTAAGGTTATGAAGGAGTGTGTGCAAAGATAATTGCACATGGCTTACCCCATATTTCAGGGGATTCGACTACGACTATGTAGGTGTTGTAGTATGGCAGGTGTAGACGTTATCTGGCAAGGTGCTCCGGATTCTCTTCTCTGTACGTTAATTTAAGTGGGTGTATTTCATCTCAGTTGAATGCCAAAGGTGGGATGCACTTTAGTTTTGAAGATCAAGCCAGGAGCGTGTTAGAAGCCTCGTAGCGCGAGGTGCCAAGTGCGTTCTACCTGGACTTTTACTCAAGTGAAACACACCGCTGCCACAGCACGACATAAAAGCCACAAGTTGCGTGTAATCTCCACTTACTGTTTTAAGCACCCAGGTGCCCCACGCGTTGTAGACCGATTAAACTTGACATAATATATATAGTCGGAAGTTGATAATGGGCTTTCAGGACGCCTCTCGACAGCCTCCGGCTCCTTGAAACTTATCCCCCCTGTGTTACAATTACCCGGTGAGACGTATCAAGAGTTGCTTGTGGATTCTCTTGGGCCTTGTCTTCTATGCGCTTCTGGGAGCAGCGTTTATAGGCGGCCTGTGGCTATCTCCTCGGTTGGAGGCCCGCTGGGTCGGCTTCAGAACTCCACTTCCACCGCTCGGCGAGGCCTGGACCTATCTGGAACAAGAGTTCTATGGTTACTTACCGCCCCGCGACGTCAGGTTGCGGGGCGCCATTCGCGGATTGCTGGAAACGGTTGGTGATCCCTATACCGTGCTCCTGGAGCCGGTGCCAGCTGCTGAAGAGCGTCGGCATCTCGCGGGTCAATACGGTGGCGTGGGGGTTCATCTCTGGTGGACGTCAACGGGTGAGATTGCGTTATCCCCCCACCCCGATGGTCCTGCAATGCGCGCGGGAGTATCAGATGGTGACGTGCTAATTTCTATTGACAGAGAGTCTGTCGCAGACATTGATTCACTGGACGTGGTATATCAACGTCTACAGGGTGAGGTCGGAACAGAGGTAACCCTCGCGGTTCGGAGGCCCCCCACCCTCACATTTGAGGTAACTCGCGAGGAGGTTCGTGAACCGTCGGTTGAGATCCGCTATCTCGGTAGCGGTATTGGTTATCTGGCTCTTCACGCCTTTACCGGACAGACCGAAGATGAGGTTGGCGAAGCTCTGAATGAACTTGAAGGTCGTGATGAGCAATTGGTCGCGATAGTGCTCGATTTACGAGATAATGGTGGCGGTATGGTTGCACCTGTAGCGCAAATCGGTGATATATTTTTGCAATCAGGGGTCACAGTTTATCGTGAAATTGACGCCACAGGTGAACGGAGCATAGAAACCAAGAGCGAACAGTTTTTTACCGGAAAGATGGTCGTT
>JBNGDR010000530.1:0-1437 GCA_049975685.1 Anaerolineae bacterium | reverse complement strand
TTCTGGCTGTGTCATAGTCTCCTCGTACGTATTGCTCCTCCGTTTACCCTACGTTAGCTTCACGCTTCGCGCGGTAATGTTTGATAAAGGCCAACCCGTAAGGGTCGCGCGCCGTCAGGAAATCGATGGCTCGCGCCTCGTCGATGAGCAGGGGTGTTGTGGGATCGACGTAAGCCGCATCGAGACCCCAGGGGACTGCCGCGATGAGGTAGGCGAGGTCGATCTTCGTCTGCTCGGGCATGCCGTGCCCTGCGTTGCCGATGCCCAGGACCGTCGCTACCCCCAGATCCTCATGCAGGCGCCGTAGCGTCTCCAGGGTAACCTGCATGGAGCCTGGCTCTGCCGAGGAGGCAAGACAGATGGCGTCTATCACAATGTTCTCGCGCGGTATACCATACTCGGCGGCTCTTTCGACGATGACCCGTGCTTCGGCGATTCTACCTTCAACCTCCTTGGGCAACCCGAACTGGTCGCCGATGGGCATACCCACGATGGCGGCCCCGTACTCGGCGGCAACGGGTAGAAGGCTCTCCATTGATTCCCGCTCAGCGGTGACAGAGTTGATGAGTATCTTATAGGGCTTAAGCGCTTCCAGTGCGGCCCTCAGGGCCTCTGGGTTACGGGAGTCCAGTGAGATAGGGCAGCCGATCTCCGTATGGACGGCCTCTGCCACCTGTGGGAGGAGGGCTACCTCATCGACCTCGGGATGAGTGAGGAGGATGTCCACGGCGTCGGTACCCACCTGTGCACCCAACCGCGCCAGATCCAGTAAGGCGTCGATCTTACCCTGGCGCAGCTCTTCTAGGACCTCTGGCCCCTGGTCCATGACCCGGAGCTGGTCGTTGATGAGGGCAACGGGGTGACCCGGCCCAAACTCAAGCGTACCTTTGCGGGAAGTAAGTGTTGTCATTCATTAAATCTCTTTCGAGTTCTATCTGTTCCCCAGGAGCCCGAAGATCTCTTCGACCCGGGCCAGGGCCAGCTCCTCGGTAGAAGAAGGACGGAACTCCATACCGATATAGCCGTCAAAGCCCAGCTCCTTTAGCTTGCGAGCAATGTTGGTGAAATTGATCTCGCCCGTGCCGGGTTCCTGACGTGTGGGTGCATCACCAACGTGAACGGTAGGGTAGAGGCCCCAATACTCCTCCAATCCCCAGATGAGATTGCCCGAGCCGCGCTGCTGGTGGTAGCAGTCGAAGGCCAGGCGGAACTGGGGATGGTCGATGCGACGCACCCAGTCGACGGCCAGCTCGTGGTTGTGCACCAGGACACCGCCCTGGATATGAAACTCATTCAACCCTTCTACCCAGACTTCAACGTCGGTCTGCTCCACCAGCCTCATGATCCTCTCCGTTTGATCGAGGAGATTAGCGTATTGTTCGGCTTCGGTGTAGTTGGCAGAGAGGCGACGGGTCCATTCTTTGCCATCGATAATGT
>JBNGDR010000529.1:0-1440 GCA_049975685.1 Anaerolineae bacterium | reverse complement strand
CTCTATTACGCTCTGGCCGCGATTTACAGTGTCCCCTTCAACGATGAGTCCCTGGACGACCTCATCTGGCACAATCCGGGCTTTGGCTATCAGGCACCCGGTACGGTACCCGATAACAAGAACATGCTGGTGCACACCGAGGTCGAAGACCGCTGGCCCTGGCCGGAGGCGGTGCTCGCCGTGCGCTCGGCGCGTCTGGCCTCTCTCTTCTTCGGTGCCCTGACTGTCATCGCAGCCTGGGGGCTGGCCTACGAGACCTTTATCGACCGCCGTGCGGCGCTGATCACGGCTACCCTCGTTGCTTTCCATCCGCAGTTCGTCTTCATGAGCGGGGTGGTGAACAACGACGTGTCTGCCGCAGCCCTCGCCACCGCTGTGCTCTGGATGGTGGCTCGCATCCTTCGCAGAGGGTTGAGCCTTCGTTACGTCGCGCTGACCGGTGCTCTGGTGGGTCTGGCGGCTCTCGCCAAGACCAGCGCTCTGCTCGTGGCGCCCCTGGCCGGCGCTGCGATCCTCTGGGCCGGATGGCGCGAGGAGCGGTCGTGGGCGGAGATCCTGAAGCTCCTGGTTCTCTACACTGCCATCGCTCTGGCAGTGGGAGGTTGGTGGTACGCGCGCAATATTCTCCTCTACGGCGACCCCCTGGGGCTCACCAGTCATGTCCAGACCCTGTGGGGGCGTCCAGAGCCCATCTCCCTGCTGCAACTCATCCCCGAGCTTCCACTGCTGATACGCTCCTTCTGGGGCGCCTACGGCTGGGGTCATGTCTGGTGGCCGGATGGGGTGTACGTGCTCCTGACTCTCGTCGCTTTCTGGTTCCTGGGCTGCACATTCTGGTCCTTGCTGCGTTTTGCGGTTTGTGTGCTCCGTTCCGAATGTCGAGTTTCAGCCGAGCGGCGTAGAGAACAGGGCATGCTTGCCCTTGCCTTGTTCTGGTTCGGCCTCATCCTCGCGGCCTTGCTCCGTTGGATGACCCTGGTGGAGGCCCCGCACGGTCGGTTGCTCTTCCCGGCTATCGGCGCGTGGGCGTTGCTGGTGGGAGCGGGGAGTGGGGAGATACCAGATAAAGCGCCGCTTGGCGAGGCTCGACGGTTCGTATTCCGGCTCTTCCTGCTGTTTCTGGTCGTGCTGGCGACGTTGGCGCCGGGTGCCCGCATCCTGGCGACCTTCGCCCCCCCGCGCCTGCGTTCGCCGGAGGCTGTGCTCCGTGAGGTCACGCCGGTCGGGTTGGACTATGAGGATCGAGCGCGTCTGTTGGGAATATCGGTGGAGCCGGAGCGGGTGAACCCCGGTGATAGTGTGGAGGTCAGTGCCTGCTGGGAAGCACTGCGTCCCATGTCGCAGGACTACACCGTCTTCGTTCAACTTCTGGGGCCGGAGAATATCGTTGTCGGCGAGCGACGCACCTACCCCGGTCTGGGACGTTTTCCCACCTCGATC
>JBNGDR010000528.1:0-1447 GCA_049975685.1 Anaerolineae bacterium | reverse complement strand
AGAGCGCACATCCGAGCCCCAGGCCCCTAAGAAGCGGTTCAGATTTAGTCTGCCTGTCAAACCCTTTGTCGATGCGCTGTTGCCCAAGCCTGTAGCCGGGGGACGAGCGCGCCGCCAGCGTTCCGTCCCAGAGGAGAAGACCGCGGTGGTGGGAGGGTTGGCGTTGGGCTTTCTCCTCGTCGTCGCACTCATAACCATCACTGCTCTGCAGCAGTTTGGGGGGGCGGAGCGCACGCAGCTGCTCCTTGAGGAGGCACAGGAAACCAATCAGGAGGCGCGCCAGACTCAATCGGAGCAGGACTGGCAGGAAGCGCTCTCCAGCGCCGAACAGGTGCTGACGTTGGCGCCGGAGAATGCTGAGGCTCAGGTTCTGGCAGAGGAGGCACGGCTGGCCCTGGACGCACTGCAGCACGCAGCCCTGCTCACGGCGGCCCCCCTCGTTGAGCTGGGGACCTCTCCCACACCACGTCGAATTCTTGTCGCCCAATCCTGGCTCTATGTCCTGAACCCGGCTCAGGATAGCATCTTCGGTGTTCCTCTGGCTGAGGACGGTATTACACCGGCCTCCTCGGCGCCGACGCCTATCCTCAAGCGGGGACAGACCATCTCCAGCGAGGCTGTGGGCCACCTCGTGGACATGACCTGGATGGAGCCCGGCCCTGGATACCCGGATGGTGCCATCCTCATCTATAGCGACAACGGCTATCTCTATATCTATGAGCCGTCGCTGGGGCCGATGAGTATCACCTTTCAACGGCTTCAGGGTCTCACCGAGCTTGATACGGTGACGCTCATCGATACTTATGGGGAGCAATTCTACCTCATCAATCGCCATAAAAATCAGGTCATGAAATACGTGCCCGTCAATGGAATCTACGATAGCCCGCCGCGCCCCTACTTTGCGCCGGAAGTGGCCCCCCAGCTCCAGACGGCGCTGGATATGGCATTGGATGGTCGGCTTTACCTACTGCTGGGTACCGGGGAGTTGCGCGCCTACATCAACGGCACGGAGGATCTCTCATTCAACGTGCAGAACCTGCCCGATCCCGATTTCCAGCCTACGGTTATGGCAATGGAGTTCCATCCCGAGGAGGGTCGGATCTTCCTGGGTGACCCCATCAGCGAACGCATCTTCGTCCTGAATAAACGGGGTGAGTTCCAGTATCAGTACCGTCTGCCCGGTTCCACGTTGAAACAATTGGAAGTTCTTACCGTGAGCCAGGAGCCAGCCGTCATATATTTCGTGGCCGAGAATCGCATTTACGCCGCGCCTATCCCTCTGACTCCCCAGACGGATTAAGACACGGCGCCCGAAGTAGCTGTTAAGACTCTACTGCTCTAGCTCGGGCTGCTTTCCTCATGTCCAGGGCCACCGGCTGCGGACAACGATGCACGGTGATCATACAAACCAACGAAAGGTGGAGTATCCATGAACAACGACAAAATC
>JBNGDR010000527.1:0-1448 GCA_049975685.1 Anaerolineae bacterium | reverse complement strand
CAGCGTAGATCCTGCTCGCTGTGAATAACCATGGTCGGTGTCCGAGCGTTGCCCACGTGCTTCATCGGCGAGGATTCCCAGAGCTGTTCAATGCTCTCGTAAGGTGCCTTATCTCCAAAGGGACGTTGAAAGATCCAGTTGCCGTCGCTGGAGCCCCACATACTGATGAGGTTGGTCACACTCCGCTGAGCAACAGCGGCCTCAAAGCGGTCGGTCTGCCCGATGATCCACGCCGTCATGTAGCCGCCGTAACTGCCTCCTGTCACACCCATCCTGTCGGGATCGATGTAAGGCAGTTCCTTTACGTAATCAACCCAGGTCATAAGATCGGCGTAGTCGGCGTCACCCCAGCCCCCCCAGATGGCCTTTGCATGTTCCTCGCCGTAGCCGAGGCCGCCCCGGGGATTGCAGAAGTAGACCACGTATCCTTGCGCCGCCAGATAGTAGAACTCGTGCATGAAGAAAAAGCCATACTGCGCCAGAGGACCACCGTGAATCTCCAGGATGGAGGGATATTGCTTCACCGGCTCGAAGTCCGGCGGCTTGAGGATCCACCCCTGGAGGTCGTTGCCTGCCGCGCCTTCGAACCAGACCTCTTCAACCGAACCAAGGTCAATCTCCGAGAGGAAGCTATTAAGGTGCGTGATCTGCCGGGTCTCGCCCGTCGCCATCTCCAAGAGATATAGCTGCCCCGGATCCTCCATGGAGCCCCAGAAATAGAGCAGTCTCTCACCGTCCTTGCTGAAATCGTAGACGCCCACCACGCCCTCGCCCTCTACCACAGGTTCCAGGCTGCCATCAGCAGCAGAGACCGCGTTTAGCAGAGTCCGACCGTGCTGGCTCATCTGGACGTAGAGGGTTTCACCGTCTGGCGACCAGACAGGAGGCATCATCTTGGCCGAACCCATGTCGTTGAGGGTGAAGCTGGAGACGGTGATATCGTGATCTCCGGTGAGATCGCACGCCTCCTCTGAGCCGTCAACGGATACCACCCAGACGTTCTGATTCTTCCACCAATCGCTCCGTCCCTGACGCCCAATATAGGCGATCTGAGTACCATCTGGGGAAAAGACAGGATGCTGTTTACGACCGACGGGCGTCGGGAGGCGACGGAATTCACCACCCTCCGCCGGCATGACGTAAACGTCCACCACGTCGGGATCGAGATCGGGGTCCTCCGTCCGGTTGGAGAGGAAGACAATCTCCGTGCCATCAGGAGACCAGGCCGGGGCCATCTCGTCGTAGATAGCACCCTCGGTCAGCTGCGCCGTCTCCCCCGTCTCCACGTCCACCGACCAGAGATGCCAACGCTCACCAGGATACCAGCCGACTGCATCCTCGGAGTAGAAGAGGCGATCGATGCGACGGTAGACGGTGCCTAGCTCCTTCTTGCGCTCATCCTCCTCTCGTTCGCCGGCCTCCGGGTCCTTCTTCCGGAACTGGAAGAG
>JBNGDR010000526.1:0-1456 GCA_049975685.1 Anaerolineae bacterium | reverse complement strand
AAAGTTGCGAGTTACGAGTTGAAAGTTGCAAAGATTAGCGTGCCTGGCGGCCTTGCGTGGAATTTTCATCACTCGCGGTATGGCCTGCCACATGGGAACTCCTTGTGAACTGCAGTGAGCGGTGAGCATCAGGGATCAGCAATAAAAGCGCTCATCCAGCACTCACAAATCGTCTTGCTTCGAGCATTACCTCCTTCTGTAGATCTCCATTTCTAGGATAACAGAGATGGAGGTCTTTGTAAATATATCTCTATATACCCTTTAGATATAAATTGGGATACATTCCAGCGTCGATTGACGCTCTCACGATTTCGTTGTATTCTCAACGCAAGGGAATTCCCCTCGATGCATCCCATCGGTGAGAACCGGAAAGGAGATGATGGCCGATATGGATGAAACCCACCTACAGAAGGAGATCCTGGAACAGCCCAAGATCCTCGCGCAGTTGTTGAAGGAAGAACGCTCCACCGTTGAAGGTGTAGCGGATATTATACGCGAACGCGCACCCCGCTTCATCGTGCTTGCGGCCCGAGGAAGCTCCGACAACGCCGCCCGCTATGGGCAATACCTCTTCGGGGCTGCCAATGGTCTGCCCGTGGCCCTGGCGACCCCCTCACTCTTCTCTATTTACGGAAAAAGCCCGAACCTGCGCGACGCTCTGGTGATTGGGGTTTCCCAGTCGGGGCAAACGCCCGACATTGTGAGTGTTCTGGAAAAGGGCAGGAGCCAGGGCGCGCTCACCATAGCGCTCACCAACGCCCTGGACTCACCCATGGCCCAGGCATCGGAGCACGTGATCAACCTGCACGCGGGGGAGGAGCTGAGCGTCGCCGCAACGAAGACCTACACCGCCTCTCTGATGGCCCTCGCCATGCTCAGCACGGCGCTGATGGAGGATGAGGGGCGCTTCGATGCCCTGGGCACCGTACCCGACCTCATCGCCGAGGTCACCGCCTCTGTCGATGAGATCGTCGCGGAGGCCGAGCGCTACCGCTACATGGGGGCCTGCGTCGTCATCAGCCGAGGGTACAACTACGCGACCGCCTACGAGATCGCCCTCAAGCTGAAGGAGCTCACCTACGTTTTGGCCGAGCCCTACTCCTCGGCCGACTTCCAGCACGGGCCCGTGGCCCTGGTGGAGAAGGGGTTCCCCGTCATCGCCGCCGTGCCCGAAGGCGCCGTAAGCTCAGAGCTCATCGAGATGTTGAGAAGATTGCGCGAGCGCGACGCCGAGCTGGTAGTCTTCTCGGCCCTTCAAGAGGCCCTGGATCTGGCCCAGACACCGGTATCCCTGCCAGGGGGCATACCAGAGTGGCTCTCGCCCCTGGTCACGGTGGTGCCGGGGCAGGCCTTTGCCTTCGGTCTGACCCTCGCCAAAGGTTTCGACCCTGACAACCCACGCCAGATTCAGAAGGTGACCCGAACTCGCTGAAGCACAACGCACTGCGTGTAAAAC
>JBNGDR010000525.1:0-1457 GCA_049975685.1 Anaerolineae bacterium | reverse complement strand
GCTCCTTCGCATTTCTCGCCAGCCCCGATTATCAGAAGCTCACCGGATGGGCGCGGGGTATCCCGGTCGAATCCTACTTTCTACCGGAGTACGGAGAGGCGGGGCAGGCGGTCATCGATATAGCCAACAGCGCCATTACGCACTTTGAGACCCTCTACGGCTCCTATCCCTACGAAGGTCTGGTGGTAGCTCAGAACGCCTACTACGGCGGCATGGAATACTCGGGCCTGGTCAGTATGAGTAGTTACGCCTACGAGACCCACAACGACAGCCCGTATTCCCTTCTTACCAGTCTGACCGTGCACGAGATCGCTCACCAATGGTGGTATGGCGCCGTGGGCAACGACCAGGTACACGAGCCCTGGCTGGATGAATCCTTCGCCAAGTATAGCGAGGTTCTCTTCTACGAGCACTACTACCCGGGCATAACGGGCTGGTGGTGGGAGAACCACGTCAATTATTGGGATCCCTCCGGCCCCCTTGATAGCACCATCTACGACTACAACGACACGCCGACCTATCTCCATAACCTTTACGGGCAAGGGGCTCTCTTCCTCTCTGACCTGCGGGACCTCATGGGCGACGAAGCCTTCTTCGCCTTCGTCCAGGATTACCGAAACCAATACGAGAGTAAGATGGCCACCAAGTCGGATTTCCTCAACACGGCCCGCGCTCACACCGACGTCGATCTGACGCCCCTCTTTCAGGCGTATTTCGCCGCTCCCTGAACTGAGTTAAGAAAGAGGTTTGCCATCTGGTGTGCGTATTGCGTATTCCGTATTTTGTAAACGGTCGTCATGTGACAAGCAAACCTGCGCGATATGGAAATCGCGGCTACTTACCGCTATACCGGGAACAAAAACCTCCTCACGAGCGTCTATAGGGTGTACGAGAAAATCCGCCCCTGAAGGGGGCAATTTCAAGAGGAGGATATAAGCAATGCGTAGCAACAAGATTCGTAATATTTGGCTGTCGATCATACTCATCGGGGTACTGGCTCTGGTGGGCTGCAACACACCATCTTCGATTCTATCCGGCGAAAGCGTCCGGGTAGCCAGCGCCGCCTCCACTGACGGTGATATGGGTTACACTATTCACGTGAACGGCAGCGGTGCGGCAAGCGCTGCCCCCGACGTGGTTGACGTGCGTCTGGGCGTGGAGACTACCTCCGCCGACGCCGACGAGGCTATCAGCGAGAACACTGAGCGTATGAATGCCGTGCTCGAAGCCATCAAGGCATTGGAAGTCGCGGAAGAGGACATTCAAACGGTGAATTACGCCATGAGTGTCGAGCAGATCCGCGATGAGAACGGACGTCCCACCGACGAGGTGCGCTACCACGTCCACAACCAGATCAGCGTCCGCCTGCGCGATACGGGCAAGACGGGTCAGCTGCTGGAAGCAGCCCTGGGGGCCGGCGCCAATACCGTGAGCGGCGTTAACTTCAGCGTCGAGGA
>JBNGDR010000524.1:0-1459 GCA_049975685.1 Anaerolineae bacterium | reverse complement strand
GGCCGGTTGTGCCACACGTGTGTTGAACGCCAGATCCCAGCCACCCTCCAGTGTGAGCGATTCGGTGATAGCGACGTTCTCGTAGCAGGTACCTGTCGCCACTCGGACCGTCTGACCCGACGTGGCAACACCCACCGCCTCCTGGATGGTGAAGTAAACGCCGCCACCGCCGACGACGTGCGCCAGACAGGAGACCTCGTCGGCCCCTACATCGGGGGCACCTCGATAGGGACGTGCATCCCCATCAACGTCGTGGGTGATCCAGGCCAGCGGCAGGGCGTTGGCGATAGCGTTCGAGCCGTTGTCCAGGTGGTAGTTGGGCAGCAGGCCAGCCGGGCCGGCTACTTCGTCAACGCTGGTCACGCCGCCGCTGTGGTCCGTCCCGTTGCCATCGAAGAGGGTGTAGCGGGCATAGACGGTGCTATTGACGAGATCGGCGTTGAGGATGCCCAGCGTCTGACTGGCGACGATGTTGTTGGTCAACGTCACGTGGCTCCGCTGCTGAACCGCCAGACCCGCGCCGTCGCCCGGCATGTTTTCGGCGAGGGTGTTGTGAACGAGTACGCCCGCGCTGTCGACCGCGACGGCGATGCCACTGCCGGTGGCCGATGCGTCGTTACCGGCGATGATGTTGTTGGTCAGCGTGAAGGGGGCGCAGGAGGCGAGGCGTACCCCACCGCCATAGCCATTGCTACCCGGCGTGGCCTGGTTGTTAAGGATAGTGTTTGCATCCAGCCAGGGTTCGTCCCACTGGAAGTAGAGGCCGCCCCCCCATCCGTAGTTCGTCGCACTGGCCAGATTGCCCGAGATGACGTTGCCCACGACGTGGTAGGTGCCGATACCGCCGTAGATCCCGCCGCCTGCGCCAAAGGCAGCATCCGTAGCGCGGTTGTCGAGCACGAGGTTATCCTCAACCAGGCCAAGGGTACCGGTCAGGGCCACACCACCCCCGAAGCAACCCTCCCCATCTACGCAGCCCCAGTTGTGGGCGATTTGATTATCTACGACGTCGATGGTCCCTCCCGCCCCGTAGATACCGCCGCCCATACCCCAATTCACGCCGTTCGTCGCACCATTCCCCTCGATGAGGTTCCCGCGCAGGATAGTATTCCCGTCCAACGACGCCACGCCGCCGCCAAGGCCGATAGCCGTGCTGGGGAAGCCTGGGAAACCCCCGCCGAAGTTGCCCGTGATAACGTTGCTGTGGACGAGGACCTTGCCACCGTGAATCAGGATACCGCCGCCCTCCCCCCGGCTACCGGACCAGGAAGCGGCGTTGCCGGTGATGTGGTTATCGGTGATGGTAACCTCGCTTCCAGACACGTATACGCCACCGCCGCTGCCGTCGTAGTTATGACCGCCGAAGTTATCCCGCACGACGTTCCCGCTCACCAGGGATGGTACAACCAGATCAGCCAGGTAGATGCCACCCCCGTGACCAACGTGGGGCGAATAGGGC
>JBNGDR010000523.1:0-1468 GCA_049975685.1 Anaerolineae bacterium | reverse complement strand
TCCTGTATCGATACAGGAGCCGGTGTAACGTGTGAGAGGATGGTTCCTTTCACAGAATGAATCTCATTCCTCGTCTTCCTCTTCGTCCTCTTCTTCCTGTTCAGCCTCATCGCCTTCGACGGCAACTTCCAGCGGAGCAGCTCCCATGCCCTGAAGCTTTTGACGGATTTCCGCTTCGATACGCTCAGCAACGTCGGGATTCTCAGTAAGGTATTCCTTAGCATTCTCCCGGCCCTGGGCAATCATCTCACCTTCATAATAGTAGTAAGATCCCCGCTGTTCAAGGATGCCCATCTCCAAACCAACATCCATCAGATCACCCTCGCGGCTGATCCCATCGCCAAACATGATGTCAAATTCCGCCAGGCGGAAGGGAGGTGCCACCTTGTTCTTGGTCACCCGCACTCGGGTACGATGTCCAAGAATCTCGCCTTTGTACTTGATGGAGGTGATCCGGCGCACGTCGAGACGCACTGAAGCGTAGAACTTGAGCGCCCGCCCACCCGATGTAGTCTCCGGGGAACCAAACATGACGCCGATCTTCATGCGCAATTGGTTAGTGAAGATCATAACCGTGTTGCTCTGTTTGATAGCGCCGGAGAGTTTGCGGAGAGCCTGGCTCATCAGCCGAGCCTGAAGCCCAGGATGAGAATCGCCCATCTCGCCCTCGATCTCTGCCCGGGGGACCAGCGCGGCCACCGAATCAATGACGATGACATCCACGGCACCGCTTCGCACCAGGGCTTCGGCGATCTCCAGTGCCTGTTCGCCCGTATCGGGCTGGGAAATGTAAAGGCTATCCACGTCCACCCCGCAGCGCGCTGCGTAGGTAGGATCCATGGCGTGCTCCATGTCGATGAAAGCGGCAACCCCACCCTGCTTTTGCGCCTCCGCCACAATGTGTTGGGCGATAGTTGTCTTCCCCGAACCCTCTGGACCGTAGATCTCGGTGATCCGCCCCCTGGGAAGGCCTCCAACACCCAAGGCAATGTCCAGGGCCAGGGAGCCGGTGGGAATAGTCTCCACCTTCAAATGCGTTGCCTCACCCAGGCGCATCAGCGCCCCTTCGCCAAAGCGACGCTTGATCTGCGCCACAGTTTGATCTAGTGCCTTCTCTCGTCCCTTGTCAGCCATGCTTCTCCCTTCTCACCTCTGATGACCGGATGGTGAACGTTCTATAGATTGATCTGATTATAGCACGAATGTTCTAGACTGTAAAATCTCACGACTTGCGACGTCGTTTTGTTGCTCCACCCAGGTAGGGCGGGGCCGTGATGCCGAAGATCGTACAATGATTGGGGTCCAGCAGGCGAATGCGCAACTTGGCATCCAACTCCTCCAGTTCCTTCGCCGTCGTCACCACCGTGGGCAGCCTGGCAACGTAACGATGATTGAAGAGCTGGTAGAGCTTCTCTTGTGCCCAGGGGGTAGCGCTCTCCATCCCCAGATCGTCGAGGACGAGGAAGGG
>JBNGDR010000522.1:0-1470 GCA_049975685.1 Anaerolineae bacterium | reverse complement strand
GCTCATGTGCTGCCCGACGCCATTTTCCCTGATGTCATCGATTGGGACGAGCTGCGTACGGGTAAACGCCACGAGGGGATCTACTACGGCGCGAAAAATTTCATCCGCAAGTTGACCAGCGCCTTTGCCATCTTCCTGACCTTGCAGGTCCTGGGTTGGCTGGGATATCAGGCGCCTCCCGAGTCCGTGACATCTTTCAGCCAGCCGGAGAGCGCGTTGTGGGGTATCCGGCTCCTGGCGGGCCCCGTTGCTGCTCTGGTTCTAGTCAGCGCTGTGGGTGTGGCCTGGTTCTACCCGCTGAACCGTGAGCGTTACAATCGGGTGCGCCGTCTGCTGGCCCATCGTAAGCGGCGCTCCCGGCAGCCGGTGAAGGTGTCGCAGGGTACAGGTCTGGCCCCCAAGCACAGGCAGCCCCCTCTCGATGGGTGAGGGGGGCAGGCTTCCCATTGCCGAACCCCGGTTTCCGCCACGGCTGGTGCTGGTGGTTGGGGTGTTGGCAGTTTCTACAGCCAGTACCCTCATCCGCCTGGCTCAGGCCGACATCCCACCTTTGGCGGTGGCGGCCTGGCGATTGACCTTGGCATCTCTCATCCTGGCACCGGTGACGCTGGCGACGAAACGGCAGGAGCTGCGAGGGCTCACACGAAAGGAATGGGGCTACGTCCTCATTGGGGGTGTTGTACTGGCGGTTCATTTTGCCGCGTGGATCACCTCCCTGGCTCTCACGTCGGTGGCGGCTTCGGTGGTCCTGGTGACCACCTCCCCTCTTTTCGTGGGGATCATCGCCTATCTCTTTTTCAAGGAGCCTATCTCACGCTCCCTGGCTCTGGGGATGGTGTTGGCCCTGATAGGTTCTATTATCATCGGCATCGACGACGTGGGAATGGGTACCCACCGCTTGACGGGCGATCTCCTGGCGCTGGTGGGCGCGCTGGCAGCAGCAGGTTATTTCCTGGTGGGGAGACGTCTGCGGGCAGGTCTTTCACTTCTGGGCTACGTCTTCCCCGTCTATGGGACGGCGGCCGTCGTGCTTGTGATCTTCGCACTGGTAGCAGGTGTGCCGCTATCGGGATACGCGCCTTCGACCTGGGGCTGGTTGCTCCTCCTGGCCCTCATCCCACAGATCGTGGGGCATTCCTCTCTCAACTGGGCTTTGCGTCACCTGCCGGTAACTTACGTATCCCTCTCGGTACTGGCCGAGCCCATCGGCTCGGCGTTACTGGCCTGGTGGATCCTGAATGAGCGCCCAACTCTGGCCTCTGTTATGGGCGGAACGTTGATTTTGTCGGGTCTCGTCGTGGCGGGCCGTCCGCTCCGCAAACGGAAGAAGCGTGGCGTCTCGTCTTGACCTGGGGGACGATTTTCCAGGCTTTGACTGAAATGGGTGTGTTTCACGTTGAGATCGGTGACCCCAGGTGTAGAACAGGACTCCCCGCAATTTTGGTGAACCTTTTATCCCCTCCCAGGGTG
>JBNGDR010000521.1:0-1482 GCA_049975685.1 Anaerolineae bacterium | reverse complement strand
ATTCTTACCTCACTCGTGGTATGATTCTTCCAGACGAGATAGCTATTTCAAATCTGAAACATCAAGGCCCCTCGAGGCCTTATCGGGAGGATAACATGCCGTTTCGCGTAGGACCTGCGGAGCTAATACTGGTGCTTCTCATCGCGCTGCTGATTTTTGGGCCGGGGCGCATCGCCAAGCTGGGTGGTGAGTTGGGAAAGAGCATTCGCGCTTTCCAGGATGGTGTGAAGAGCAACGACGGGGAGGGTGAAGAACAGGAAGAGGAGCCGTCGGGAGAGTCCTAGCGGGGCGTTACGGTAGGGATATTCTGCTGCCGCGCCGGGTGTTTATCGCCGGGCGGGGGGCTTTGCAGAAGCGCCTCCTTGAAAACGCCGCCACGATAAAGTGATGATAAAGTATCTATGGACTTCCTGAACGTCGGTCCCGCCGAGTTGCTGGTGTTGGCCCTCATCGGGCTGCTTCTCTTCGGACCCGAGGATCTGTTGAAATTTGCTCGCACTCTGGGGCGCTATGCCAGCCAGGCGCGCCAGGTCTGGCAGGAGATCACCAGCACCGTCCAGGTGGAGCTCATGGAATCGGAGCGCGAGGGGCGCTCACCGGCGGAGAGCCCCAACGTCACGCCCACGCTGCCGGATGAAAGGGTGGCCGGATTGCCCGACCCCCAGGTGCCCGAACCTGAAGCACCTGCTCCCGAGGTACCTGAACTAGAGGTGATAGAAGAGACGGATGGACAACAACAATCTGACTCTTCTTGAGCACATCGCCGAGCTTCGTACCCGGCTCTTCCGCTCCGCCGTCGCCCTCCTCATCGGGACGCTCATCGGCTCTCTCTTCAGCGATGATGCTATCGCTCTTCTTGGACGTCCCGTAGGTGATGCTGCCCTCATCGTGCTCAGTCCTACGGAAGCCCCCGTCATCTACTTCAAGGTGGCGCTCTTTCTGGGCTTCGTCATAGCCCTGCCTTATATCCTCTACCAGATCTACGCCTTCGTTGTTCCGGGCCTTTACCCCAAAGAGAAGAACTTTTTCCTGCTGGCCATTCCGGCCGTCGTCGTGCTCTTTGCTCTGGGCGCGACGTTCACGCTGACCATTCTCATCCCCTTCAGTCTGCCGGTGTTGATGGGATTTCTCCAGGGGGTGGTGCAGCCCACCTACTCACTGGAGGAGTATCTCTCTTTCGTCACGACGCTGCTCTTCTGGATGGGGCTGCTGTTCCAGACCCCCCTCGTGCTATATGGATTAGCGCGCGTCGGCGTGGTGCGTGCGGATCAACTTAAAAAGATACGAAAGCTTATCATCTTCGGCGCGGCTGTCGTTGCTGCCATCATCACCCCCACGACCGACCCCGTCACCATGTTGCTGGTGACCGGCCCCTTCATCGTTCTCTACGAGATCGGACTGATTCTGGCCCGTCTGGCCCAGCGACAGAAGAAACCGGCCTGACTTCCCATGCAATCAAAAACCGGCGGAGCGCGCTCCGCC
>JBNGDR010000520.1:0-1490 GCA_049975685.1 Anaerolineae bacterium | reverse complement strand
GGACCTTGGCCAAGGTCCCGCGATCTGTCGGACAGGGTGAATTAGATTTCCTCGGGAATGCTTCCCTGGTGGAGGGGCAGGGTGATGTGGAACACTGTGCCCTCACCCACGGCGCTCTCCACCTCAATGGTTCCGCCATGATTCTCCACGATCTCCTTGACCAACGCCAGACCCAGGCCGGTGCCGCCGTAGCGTCGCGTCATGCTGCCATCCACCTGGTAGAAGCGCTCAAAGATGCGCTCCAGCTTGTCCTCGGGGATTCCAATGCCGGTATCCGCCACCTCGAGAATGGCGTGGTTGTTGGCTGTCCGGAGACCGACGGCGATGGCTCCCCCTTCAGGTGTGAATTTGAAGGCGTTGCTCAGCAGATTGTCAAGCACGCGCCGGAGGTGAACGGGATCACCGAGAACAACGGCCTCCTCCGTTTCGATCTCGGCGAGGAGGGTTAATCCGGCTTCTTGAGCGCTGGCCTGGAAGTCTTCCAGAAGTCCCTCGATGAAGGGGACGAGGGAGACAATCTCATAGTGTGATTTTTTGGACTCCGCCTCAAGGATGGTGGTTAGTTCCTCGACCATCTTGGTGAGCATGCGAGCCCTGCGGGCCACGATGTCGATGGGTCCCTTTTGCTCTGGACGCAGCTCGCCGAGCTCTCCCATCTCCAGCAGCTCGACATAGCCCCGGATGATGGCCAGGGGGGTGCGCAGCTCGTGCGAGACGTTCTGGATGAATTCACTCTTGAGATTATCCAGTTCCTCTAGCCGGGCGAGCGCCGCGGCCAGCTCCTCGGCGTGCTGCTCCGTCTCGGTGAAAAGTCGGGCGTTCTGAATGGCGACGCCGGCCTGCAAGGCAACGGATTCCACCAGTGAGAGATCTCGGGCGGTAAAGTGAGTCCTGCTCTCCATGCCAAATACACATAACACACCTATACTCTTGCCACCCACCTTCACGGGGGCTTCCATGACGCTATGCACGTTGAGCTCTAGAAGCTCCGGTCGCGCCGAGGGGTTTGAGCCGTATTCCTGGACGAGTACCGAGCGGCCACTCTCCATCACTTCCCAGGCCAGACCTTCCTCGGGTCTCACAAAGCGCATCTCCATGGACGCGGGCAGGTTGTACAGGTAGGATGGCACAAGAGAGTCCTCAGATACGGAGGGTAGAAGCATGACGCCCGCATCGGCACCTACCAGCTGTACCGCCTGGCGTACAACGTTCTCGAGGATAGCCGGCAGATCGAGGGCGCTGCTGATCGTTCGGGCCACCTCATTATAACGTTGTTCTCGCTCCAGAGCTTCGGCGATCTCCGCGAAGAGCCGGGCCTTCTCGATGGCCGTGGCCAGCTGTCCCGATATGGTCATCAGCAGCCGCTCGTCATTCTCGGAGAAGGCTTCGGGTTGGTGGCTCTCGGCGTTGAGAATGCCGATCACACGATCCCCGACTACCATGGGGACACAGACCTCGGATCGCATATCCTCGGAAAGTGCAAGATACGT
>JBNGDR010000519.1:0-1493 GCA_049975685.1 Anaerolineae bacterium | reverse complement strand
TGGGCGACGGCGGCGGTGCTCCTGGCCGGCGTGGTGGCCTTCTTGCTGTCGCTGGGGATGACGCGTCTGGTCATGGCTCTCACCGTCCGGGTGAGCTACCGGACCATCAGCCTGGGGACCCTGGGCGTGTTGTTGCTCGTAGTCTTCGGCATGACGGGGGTGGGAGGCCTGGCGATCTGCGGTGTGGCCACCGGCATCGGACTCATCCCCGTCCTGTGGGGCTCCCGTCGGATGAATTGCATGGGGGTGCTATTATTGCCCATCGCGCTGAATATGATAGGCGCAGGCGATACAATTGCGGCTCTGCTGGGGCTGTTGTGAGAGGTAAGCCGCACTTTGCCTGAAAACGATCCTCGAAAAGGGTGAAGCGGGTATTTCCCAAAAGCTAAGTGCGTCCCACCTGGATGGGACGCACTTCAACGTCGGTTAGTCTGGTTTAGGCCTCCGCCTTGGTCTCCTCCAGGGTGATGCCCTCGGTGAGGGGTTCCTGGGCTTTCTCGGCGGCTTCCTGAACCTGCTTCTGCTTTTCCTCTAGCAAGACACGCCCCTGAGTCTCAAGCTCATGCGCGCGCGCCTGCAGCTCCTTCGTTACGTCGTCGAGCTTCTCGCGGGCGTCGGTGAGGGCCTTCTCCGCGCGAGCACGGGCGTCCTCGGCAGCCTGCGAAGCCTGTTCGCTTAGTTCGATTCCCTTCTGCCGGATCTGCTCCCGCGTCTCCTCCCCCGATTGGGGGGCAAACAGAAGCGCAACGCCGGCGCCAATGAGGCCTCCGACGAAGAACCCGGTGATAAAGGCTCCAAAATCACTCTTCCCTGCCATCTTCTCTGCCTCCTTGTTGAATGTGGGTGGCGGGCCCGGATCGAGGCCGCAGACCTGAGATCACACCTTTGAGATTGCTGGCGACCTTTTGGACTCCGGCTGTGAACCCAGCCACTTTGATTATGGGTGAAACGAAATTATCGCTGACGAATTCTGTGGTTCCACGGACGGTGGAAGCGGTATCGTTAACCGATCTCAGCAGAGGTTGGATCTCCTCCCGTAGAACCTTGACAAGGATTTGAACCTGAACAGCCAGCACGATAACGGCTATGCCGATGAGAAAGGTCTCCACCGCGACGAAGACGATGGCGATGTCGCGAACGACTGTCGTTGCACTGGGGTAACTTGCCATCAGGACGATGGCGGTGATGAGCAGCAGGAGGAAAAGGACAGCACCGCCGATGATCATCATCTGGGTGCGACGCTCCGCCTGGGCTTGCTCTTCCGGCGTAAGTTTTGGTTCCTGGATCTCTGGAATCTCTGAGGACTCTGTGGTCATACCTTTCCACCTCCTTTTTGCTGCGTGATTTTATTATACCATGGGCTCTTAAAAGCAACAAGGAAAAGTCAACCCATCCCAAAAAATTATCCTCCCGGGGGGGCAACCCCCGGGAGGATGTGAGGAGAGAGCGTCCATTGAACTCTCTATTCAACGATACGCAGGAAGATCCGCTTG
>JBNGDR010000518.1:0-1501 GCA_049975685.1 Anaerolineae bacterium | reverse complement strand
CCAGTGGGCCACGATCCACTTGACGTCTTCCCTGGTCGGCGTTGTTTCCCAGATCTGCTCGGCCTCTATGTCCAGGAGCTGGGACCGGGATCTGTTCAGGGCCCGTCGTGTCTCCTTGATCTCTTCCTGGAGGCGGCGCACGGCTTCGGGTACCTCATCCTGTGCGACGGTCAGTTCTGTTCCCAGATCCTGGGCCAGCTGGAGAACGCGCCGGTAATCGTGCAGAGCCCGCTTCCCGCAGAGGAAGGAGACCCGCATACCACCCTTGTAGCGTTCCAAACCGGTGATCTTTACCTGCCCGATCTCTCCGGTGCGTGCGACATGGGTGCCGCCGCAGGGTGTGGCATCATACCCTTCCACCGACACGATGCGCACATTATCCTCAACCTGGGGGTCCCGTCGTAGTGCCAGTGCCCTCAACTCCCCATCGGTGATAAAGCGAGCCTCCACCGGTCGATCGTCCCAGATTATAGCGTTTATCTCCTCCTCGACGCAGAAAGCGGCCTCTGTGCTTAACCGGGCTAGATCCAGATCGATGGTGCAGTGTTCGCTGCCCAGGTGAAAGCCGACGGTGGGCGCTTCAAGGCGGCGCATGAAGGCTGCCGAAAGCAGATGCTGACCTGTGTGTTGCTGCATATGATCGAAGCGGCGGTCCCAGTCGATGACACCCCGGATCTCGCCAGTCTCGGGTTCGCCCGTGCCAGGTTCGCCCGCCAGAAGATGCCAGATCTCGCCCTCGCTGTCTACCCAGACGTCCACCACGGGGATGCCGTCGAGGGTTCCCGTATCGTGGGGTTGCCCCCCGGAGGTAGGGTAGAAGGCCGTGCAATTTAGACGCACGGCGGATCCCCGTTGGGTCAGACGTCG
Organism: Anaerolineae bacterium; assembly: GCA_049975685.1. Taxonomy (GTDB): domain Bacteria; phylum Chloroflexota; class Anaerolineae; order B4-G1; family SLSP01; genus DAOTVC01. The sequence goes on along the minus strand of JBNGDR010000518.1, from coordinate 634 downwards.
TTCCTCGACGCGGGCCGTGAAGGTCTGGCGGTAGGCGTCATCGTAGTAGATCTTCTCGGTCATGACTTCTTTCCTCTGAAATACATGGCTTCGGTAGGGATCTCGCGGGGAATGGTGAAGACGAAGATGGCGCCTTCCTCACCTGGATTATCCACCCAGATGCGACCGCCGTGGGCCTCCACAACGAGCTTGCAGAAGGCAAGGCCGATGCCTGCCCCTGAGCTTTGCTGGCCCTGGCCCCGCGAGTAGAGATCGAAGATGCGCTCCCGATCCTCGAATGCTACGCCCGGCCCGGAGTCGACGATGGTGAAGCGGAAGGCCTCCTCATCGTAGATCAGGGTCAGCTCCAGACTGCCGCGCGCTGGCGAGAATTTGCTGGCGTTATCCAGCAGGTTTGTCAGGGTGCGGCGTAGGAGATCGAAGTCGCCACGCAGTGCCGGGAGATCCGGCGGCAGGTTCACGGTTAGTTTCTGCTTGCGATGGAGTAGGGAGGGTTGCGTGGTCTCCTCGACCTCGCGCACCATCTCCGGTACGTTGATGTTGTCCAGGGACAGGGTGGTGTCCCCGGAGCGAAAGCGGGCGGTGTCCAGGATGTTGCCGATGAGCCGATCCATGCGCTGGGCATTCCGAAGGG
>JBNGDR010000517.1:0-1505 GCA_049975685.1 Anaerolineae bacterium | reverse complement strand
CTGGGGCACCTCCGGAAGCGAGGCCCGGAGCGGGCAAGACGGAAGATGGCAACTCTCCCCAGTGGCGCCCAGCCCCTCCCCAACCCCATCGGCACGGCGCCCGGTGTCCATCTTGAACACGAGGGCACACTCATCTACGTCCTACCCGGCGTCCCTGAGGAGCTGGAGGCCATCTACGCCCAATCCGTGGAGCCGGCGCTGCGACACCACTTCGAGACCGGAGCCTGGATCGAGGGGGACATCGTCGTCCAGTGCTCCGACGAAGCGCAAGTCGCCGATGTGCTCCGCGAGGTGACACCCCGCCACCCGGAGGTCTACATCAAATCGCTGGCCCGACCCTTTCCCCACGCAGGGAAGTCCGGCCTGCGCATCCTCGCGGCGGCCCGTGCAGACCAGCCCATCACAGCACAGGAAGAGGTCGAGAGGGCATTGAACGATCTCACCCTTACGCTGGAACGCGCCGACATCCCAGTCCTTGAACGCCATACTTGACTCTACTGAAAAAGGTCCAAAACTCGGAGTTTTATCAGTTATTCCAGTGAAGCCATACGTGAACTCATAGATAGATAAGAAGGGAGATCCATGGGGCAAAGCACATCACAGATGATGAAAATCCACCGCTCCTTGTCATTTCGAAGGAGCCGTTTAATCCGTTAATTACATAACTACCCGATTATGTCTGACTATGTCTGAATATGTGACTATCTGACTATTTGAGAAGGAGATAATGATGGACGTAGAACTCAAGGTCATCACCATTCAAAAGCCTGAGACCATTAACTTCATCCTGGGCCAATCCCACTTCATCAAGACGGTCGAGGATCTACACGAAGCACTGGTCACCGCCGTGCCCGGCATATCCTTCGGACTGGCCTTCTGCGAGGCGTCGGGTGACGCCCTGGTGCGCTGGTCCGGGACCGACGAAGAGATGATAGCCCTGGCCAAGCAAAACGCACTGGAACTGAGCGCGGGGCACGCTTTCATTATCTTCCTGGGCGAGGGATTCTATCCCATCAACGTGCTCAATGCCGTCAAGCGAGTACCGGAGGTCGTACACATCTTCTGCGCCACGGCCAACCCCGTTGAGGTGATCCTGGCGGAGACCAAACAGGGGCGGGCCATCCTGGGCGTCGTGGACGGTGTCAAGTCGAAGGGCGTCGAGGACGAGCAAGGTATTTCCTGGCGCAAGGGCCTACTCCGTACCATCGGTTATAAGCTCTAGTAACCCTACCCGGCGGATCGATGTCCTGGCTCGACCACGTACAGCGAGATCCGGTGCCCTGGCTCCTCGATCCCGCCAATCCTTCTGCGCGCTTCCTCACCCTCCGGGATATTTTCCGAAGGCCGGAGCCCATTCTCGTCCGCGAGCACGAGGCGCTGTTGAGCTGGGAACCCATCCGAACTGTTATCAAGCAGGCCAACTCGGTGAGTTTCTGGGGGCGCGTCCAGAATCCTTACTTCGGCGGCGCGGTGGGCACCTTTGGCACCCTCTACATGCTGACCCA
>JBNGDR010000516.1:0-1507 GCA_049975685.1 Anaerolineae bacterium | reverse complement strand
GAATCCGCCCTTGACGAAGAGAGCGAAGCGCGGATGGCGGCGCTCATGGACCTGGTGCGAGGTATACGGAACGTCCGGGCCGAGTACAATGTCCAGGCAGGAAGGCGCATCGATGCCACCGTCGCCGCCGGAGCGCTAAGGCCGGTATTGGAGGGACGCAGCGAGCTTCTGGTCTCCCTGGCGCGCCTCAACGCCGAGACGCTGGAGATTGCGGGTACCGCGGAGGCGCCGCCCCAGTCGGCCTCCGTGGTCGCCGGGGAGATGGTGGCCTATCTGCCCCTGGCGGGTATGGTTGATCTGGAGGCGGAGCGCGAACGATTGCGAAAGAATCTGGAGGAGCTGGAGGGGCATATCGAGAGCAGCAGGAAACGCCTCGCAGGCCCCTTCTCGGAGAAGGCGCCCGAGCACATCGTGGAGCAGGCGCGGGAGCGTCTGGCCGAGATGGAGGCCGAAGCCGACCAGATCCGCGAGCAGCTGGCGCGTCTGAGCTGACCTTACAGATGATGGGATGAGGGATTGCAACCTTCTGTCACCTGCATCGTATAATAAGATGAATGTGCCTGAAGTGAAAATCTGAGTCATCTGGGAGGTAAAGATGCATACAACAGGAAGAATAATCGTTCTGGTCATCGTTGGGGTGTTGATGTTTGCCTCGATGAGCTGCGTGACGGTGAGTTTTAACCCGGCGGAGGTTGGAGAATTGCAGCAGAAGACCGAGGTCGTAGAATTGGGCGACGTCGACGAGGTCCGGGTAGACGTCAAGATGGGTGCAGGAAAACTCTCCATCCAAAGCGGCGCCGAAGACGTACTGATGGAGGCCTCGTTCGCCTATAATGTGACGGATTGGGAACCCGAGGTCGAGTATGAGGACGCTCGTCTTGTCGTCCGGCAGCCTAACGCGCAGGATATTCCCTTTGGTGACGATGTGCAATACGACTGGGATCTTGTTCTGAATGAGAGAGTTCCCATGGATCTGCGTATTGATTTTGGGGCCGGTGAGTGTGATCTGGAGCTGGGAGACCTCGCTATCACCAACCTTGATATGACGCTAGGGGCCGGGGATATCCGGTTGGATCTTGAGGATAATGAGACGTTGGAGCGTCTGGAATTTGATATGGGTGCCGGGGATGTCTTCATCGACCTGCGCGGCAACTGGAAGGACGACGTCGACGTCAGCGTGCAGGGTGGGGTGGGCCAAACCACCATCCGGGTGCCGGAGGATATCGGCGTGCGGGTTGAGGTGACCAAGGGATTGGGGGGTATCAATGCCGACGGTTTCCGAAAGCAGGGCAGCACCTACACCAACGATGCCTACGGTGAGAGCGACGCCACGATCTACATTATCGTCCAGGCGGGTCTGGGACAGATCAATCTGATATTGGACTGAGATTAGGTTCCACCGCGGTTCGGGCCTTGCAGCCACCGGAGAGCGCACGCGCTCTCCGGTGGTTTGGTATAGCGGTCGATTGTCATTCCGAGGAACGCAGTGACGAGGAATCTCGTTCCT
>JBNGDR010000515.1:0-1515 GCA_049975685.1 Anaerolineae bacterium | reverse complement strand
ACACCAACCAGCGCGGTGTTGAGGGAGAAGGCGTAGGGGTCATTCAGGCCGATGCGTGGCACGCTGCCGGTTTCACCGGCGAGGGGCTACGCATCGGCGTACTGGACCTGGGTTTCGCAGGTTACGAGGAGCTCCTGGGTGAGGATCTGCCGGAGAATGTCCCTCTCAAAACCTTCGGCTGGTACGACGAATCCGAGGTACACGGCACAGCCTGCGCCGAGATCGTCCACGAAGTAGCCCCCGGTGCCGAACTGGTCTTCGCCTGGTACGATGGGGCCGATGCCTCCTTCGGTGAGGCCGTAGAATGGCTCCTCGCCCAGGATGTGGATATCATCACCCACTCGGCTGGTGGGGTCATCAGCCCTCGTGATGGAACGGGCTGGGATGCACAGGTAGTTGATGAGGTGGTGGCAAAGGGTATCCTCTGGGTGAACTCTGCCGGCAATGAGGCTGACGTTCACCATAGAGGGACCTTCACCGATACCGACGGGGATGGATATCACGAATTTGCACCGGGCGAGGAGATGTTGGCCGTCTATATGTGGAATTATCTTCGAATTTATCTTCTCTGGGACGACAACTGGACCCGCCCAACACAGGACTACGATCTGTTGATTGTAGATGAGGATCAAAACATCCTGGCAAGAGCGGATGACGCCCAGGATGGGAGCGAGGGACAGCGACCTGCGGAATGGGTGGGGATCGAGAGCGACGAAAGTGTTATCTACATCATGGTCCAGGTCTATGAAAGCGATCATCCGGTGACCTTCGATCTCTTCGTCAGCGGTCCCAGTGCAGAAATCGTAGCCGCTGTACCTCAGTACAGTGTGACCGCGCCGGGCGATGCAACGGGCGCCCTGACTGTGGGAGCCACCGAATGGGATGACGACAGCCTTGCTTATTACAGCTCCCAGGGTCCCACCAACGACGAGAGGCTCAAACCCGAAATATCTGCGCCGGCAGGGGTCTCGGGGGCCACCTATGGACCCAGGGAATTCGACGGTACGTCCGCCTCCACGCCTCACGTCGCCGGAGCCGCCGCCCTGGTCTGGCAAGCGCATCCCGAATTCTCACGCCAGCAGGTCGTGGATTTCCTCATCTCTGCATCAAGAGATCTAGGACCCACGGGGCCGGATACAGGATATGGTTACGGGCGGCTCTTGCTCCCCCCGCCGGGTGACGAGGTGATCCCCCCTGTGACCCCCGGCCCGGGGCCTTCGACGACCACACCCTCACCCGAAGTCCCTGTAACCCCCACATCTGTGGCCTTTGTCACACCACAACCTACCACAGTATTAGAGGATGACGATGATGAAGACGGGGGGGTGAGTCTCGCCCTCATCGGGCTGCTTATCGGAGGCATGGGCCTGGGCGGCATGGGCTTGCTGCTCGTGAGCGGACTGCTCTTCATACGCAGCCGCCGCGCACACCAAGCCACAACCCAGCCCCGACCATCATACATACCGCCGCCACCACCACCTTCCCCCCAACGAAGAGCAGGGCCGCCGGACGCGA
>JBNGDR010000514.1:0-1515 GCA_049975685.1 Anaerolineae bacterium | reverse complement strand
GTGTTGACCCTGCGTGGGGACCGGGCCGTAAGGCGCTCTCGGCCTGGGCCAATTTCTACAGCCGGGCCATCCTCTCCCTGGGCGAGATCCGGGACGCGACGGCCGGTTTCCGCGCCTGGCGGCGGGAGACATTACTGGGGCTCGGTCTGGATCGCATCCGCTCCCAGGGATACGTCTTTCAAGTAGAGATGACCTACGTGGCCTGGCGGCTGGGGTACGAGATCGAGGAGATACCCATCTTCTTTCCCGATCGGCGCGTGGGCGAGTCCAAGATGACCTTACCTATCAAGTTTGAGGCGGCAGCACGTGTGTGGGAGGTCTGGTGGCGCCACCGCCGCCTAGGGCCCCAGGATCGCGTGGAGGGGTGGGACCATGCGGCGTCTTAAGGCCGAGCTGCCCTTTCTCTGCATTCTCTTTCTGCTGCCTCTCCTCCTCTTCGTCCCCGTCACCCTGGGGAGTAAGACCCTGCTCCCCGCCGACGCCCTCTACACCTTTGAGCCTTTTGCTTCGGCTGCGGAGGTGCTGGATGTGGGCCAGCCGCAGAATCCGCTCCTGGCCGATCTGGTATTGCAGAACTACCCCTGGCAACGCTTCATCAACGAAGCCGTGCGTGCGGGTGAGATTCCACTCTGGGATCCTTATATCTTCACCGGTCATCCCTTCCTTGCTAACGGGCAACACGCGGCTCTCTATCCTCTTAGCTTGATCTTCCGTCTTCTCCCTCTCCCCCGTGCCTATGGTGTCTTTATCACGGTACAGCTGGGGTTGGCCGGGATGGGGATGTACGTCCTGGGTCGGACGTTGGGAGCGAACCGGGTGGGCTCCTTCCTCGGCGGCCTCACCTTCCAGTTCAGCGCTTTCCTGGTGGTCTCTGTGGTTCACCCCATGATTGTGGCTGCGGCTTCGTGGCTCCCACTGCTGCTGGCCCTGATGGATCTGACACTGCGGCGACGTTCCTTCTTTGGACGCGGGCGGGCCACCCTGCCCTGGGCGCTGCTGGGTGCGGTGGCGCTGGGCATGCAGATGTTGGCCGGTCACGCCGAGATCGCCTATTTCTCGCTTCTGGTGATGGGCGCCTTCGGCGCCTGGCGACTCGTCCATAAGGCTCTTCGAACCCCGCGACCCCTCTGGCGGAGCGAGATCCTGAGTCCGGCGCTGGGCCTCTTACTCATGGTCGCTCTGGGATTAGGTCTGGGCGCGGTGCAGCTTATCCCCTTCTACGAGATCGCCAGCCTCAGCTTCCGCCAGGAGTCGGCCACCCTCCAGGAGGTCCTCGGGTGGGCCTATCCTGCACGCCGCCTCATCACCTTCCTGGTGCCCAACTTCTTCGGCAACCCCACCCACCACGTCTTCCATGACCCTCTCACCGGAGAGGTGGTGCACGCGACTGTAAATGCCCGGGGCGCTTCCATCGGGGCCTTCGATTGGGGGATCAAGAATTACGTGGAGGGTGGGGCCTACGTGGGGCTTCTGTCGCTGCTTCTGTCCCTCATTGCTATCCTCAAACCTCCTCGA
>JBNGDR010000513.1:0-1515 GCA_049975685.1 Anaerolineae bacterium | reverse complement strand
GTGCGTCCCACTATATTACACAGCCTATCTCGGATCCCCCTCGCTATTCTTTCGTCAACAGCGGCAGGTATACCTGTCGGACCTCGCTCATGAGTGCGAAGCGCCCCGTGCTGCAGATAGGCACGCTCACCTTGTTCTCAGAAGAGGACCGTAGATACTCGCCCCCTGAAGAGCAAACGTCCAGAACATCCTGCCAACCATCCGCGGTCCACTGCATCAGCATCAACCCGGTTTCGTCATTGAAGGTCCCGAGCTCGCTATCTTGATAGGCGATGGTGACGGCAACGGGTTGGTTGAATTGGAATGACGCTTGAGCGGTACCCTCTTGCTCTGCGCTCAGATCGAAAGCACAGCCGGCCCAGACCAGCCCTTGCCCATGATGGGCGACCGTGGGGGTCAGGAATAGGGTGGTGGTTGTATCTACAGCGTTTGCGGGGAACTCCAGAGTCAGACCCTCTCCCCCCGAGGTTGTGTATTCGAGGTTCGATGAGGTACTGGGCTCCAGTATTATCGAGACAGGTTTGAGGGGCAGCTGTATATTCACGTCATCGTTATCGGGCGGCACCTGAACGACGGGTTTTTCTTCGGGAGGTCTGTAGTCTGCCCCGGGTTGAACGTCAAGTGTGTATGTCCCGGGCGCCAGATCGGATAGCACGAAATAGCCGTGTTGATCCGTCGTTGCCGAGCGCCCCGCGTCGTCTGAGACGACGACCCCGACCAGGGGTTCTCCATCCGTTCCCTCAACCTGGCCCACGATGGCGTAGGATGGAGGCATGGCAAGCTTGGTCACGAAAGCGTTCAAGCCCGTGGCTGCGTCCCCCGTCGTGGGTGCAAAGGACCCGGTCGTCGTCGGGAAATCTTCGGACTCCGTATCACCGATGACGTAGCCGTAGCCTGCCGCATCCACAACGACACCCTTGCCCCGATCATCCAGGCTTCCTCCCAGGTAAGAGGCGTAAGAGAGCGCGGTTCCCGAGCGGTTCAGCCGTACGATGAAGGCGTCTCCCTGCGAGGTGCCGCCGTTGTAGTCGGCGTCGTAGGCCCCCGAGGTGATGGGGAAATCGCTCGAATTGGTGGAGCCGGTGACGTACGCAAACCCCTCCGCGTCTACAGCAAGGGCAACGTCTCCAAATTCACTGCTGCTTCCTCCAAGGAAGGTGGCGTACTTCAGCGCTGAGCCTGTTGGGTTGAGCTTCGCCACAAAGATGTCCTCGAAATCGAAGGTGGTGTCGAAGGCTTTGGGTGTCACCGGGAACTCTTCGGTGAAGGTCGTCCCCGCGACGTAGGCGTTGCCCTCACCATCGACCGCGACGGAGCGCCCGTTATCACCACCGCCGGTAAGGAAGGTGGCGTAGTCCAGGTTGGCGCCGTCCGAGCTGACCTTCGCCACGAAGGCGGCCTCTCCTCCCCGGTGGATCTCGTTAAGCACCCCCTCCGTGGAGGGGAAATCCATGGAGTAGGTGGCCCCCGTTAGGAATAGATTCCCCGCGCTGTCGAGGACCATATCGTTGACGA
>JBNGDR010000512.1:0-1516 GCA_049975685.1 Anaerolineae bacterium | reverse complement strand
GGGTGGAGCCAAGCGATGAAGAAGAGACAAATCCGATACTTAAGGCACCTTTTCTTGATCGTTGCTGCGATATCTCTCTTTGTCACTATTCCAGCCGTCATTGGTGTCTCCCTCGCCAGAAAAACTCCTATTATTAATCTGATCAAGAGTCCGGCCTGCTGGCTTATCGGTTTCCTGTGCATAGCCATTACGTTCCTATTGGTCTTCGGCGCCTTCCTCATTGTCGGTGATTTTGTCCGTACTCTCTATGCTCTGGAGAGCGTAGGTGATGGTGCAAAGGTACTTACGCGGGCAATACTGGGTCTCTTCACATTCAAGCCCTACATCGTCGTGCGGGATGGCGGCAAGACCATCATACCCGATAATGCTCGATACCCACTGAAGAGAGTCGGCGGCGTGGGCAATCTGATTCTCTATAACGACACAGCTGTCATCACCGAACAGCGAGGTCTCCTGAAACGCGTACTGGTCAAACCTGCCTACGTGAAGCTGGAAGCCTTTGAGAGAATGTATGCTGCTGTTGACCTGCGCCCCCGCCACTGGGTATATACGGTGGGAGCTCTTAGCAAAGAAGGCATACCTATCAAATGCAAGGTCGATGTCAGCTTCCAGATCGACGACAGAGAAACCGTAGCGACCGCCGGGCAAGTACATCCGGCAGATCCCAAAGCAGTGCTCAAGGCCGGGACCGCTACCTGGGTGAGAGAGGAAGAGCGTTTCGAGGACAAGATGGACTGGACAGGTCGTGTTATCATCAGTAACACCGAGGGAACCCTCAGAGGTATGCTTGCACAGACCAGCCTCGACGAAATTATTCCCATCAAACGCACGCCCAGGGACAGAGAAACCCAGGAGGTAATTTCCGGCGACTCGGTGACCGGCCTGGGTGAATCACAGATCTCGGAGGATAAAGACGCCCGAGAGGTCACGCGCCGCCGCCTGGAGAGGGATCTTCGTGAAAGATTGGAGAGGAGTTGCGAAAGCCTCGGCGTCAAGATTCTCAACGTGCACGTTGGACATCTTGAGGTCGAAGAGGAGATCAGCCAACAGTGGCTAGATCTTTGGCGGGCGACCTGGCGAAAATGGGCCACGCAACAAATCGGCAAAGCCAAGGCTCAACGCATCCAGATCGTCGAAGACGCACGGCGCGATGCCCAGATCGCCCTCGTAAACAGAATCGCAGAGATAGTAAAACAGATCGGAGGAGAAACAGATCGCTTTGCGAGCAGTACACTGGCTCTGCGTTTCATCAGTGCCATGAGGGAAACAGAAGATGCAACCGAATGGCTGAAGATTCACCTGCCCTCTCAATCCCTGGAAACGTTCGAAAAACTGAGAAAGATTGTCTTGCAAGACAAGCCCACGACGGCCCTCGATACAGGCAATGCACTAAGCCAAGATATCGAGCGCACTCAACACAATCAATGACTCTACTGAAAAAGGTCCAAAAACTCGGAGTTTTAGTAGATCATCCCCTACATCTAGTGATTTTGGTCGCGAAGAATCTACATATAGT
>JBNGDR010000511.1:0-1516 GCA_049975685.1 Anaerolineae bacterium | reverse complement strand
TTCCGCCGCTATGATGTTGACCTCGCCAAACGCACTGTGCGCGCGGAGCTATCCAAGATGGGTATCGATATTCGCGATCCTAACCAGCCGGTAGGAACCCTGTCCGGCGGTGAACGGCAGTCCATCGCCATCAGCCGGGCCATTTACTTTGGAGCCAAGGTTCTCATCCTCGATGAGCCCACAGCTGCACTGGGCATCAAACAGGCCGGTATCGTCTTGCACTACGTCGTGCAGACCAAGAAACAGGGGTTGGGTGTGATCTTTATCAGTCATAATCCCAACCATGCTTATCTCATCGGCGATCATTTTATCATCCTGCGCCGGGGCCGTATTCTTGGGGATTATCGTAAGGAGGAGCTGGACAAAGACCAGCTCATGAATCTGATGGCGGGGGGTGAGGATCTCAAGAGCCTACAAGAGGAGCTTCAGGAATTTGAGGAGCGATTGTGAACCTCCGATCTGTATTCCGCCTGCTCCTGATTGTTCTCGTGGCACCTTTGCTGTCAGGGGCGGTGTCACGGGCCTCTCCGGCGCTGATCGTCGAGGATTCGGTGGCTCAAGATTTCGAATCACTGGCCCTGGAGACCTGGGGGCGGTTTCTGGCGACCTTCGAGGCGCGATGGGGCTGCTTTGGCGACGTCCGATTGCGTGCATCCTCCGCTCTGGATCGGCGGGCAACCTACAACCCCCGGACCGCTACGGTCACCGTTCGCGTACCGGGGACGGAGGCCATGTTGCAGAGTGCTCTCATCCACGAGTGGGCCCACCACGTCGAATACCAGTGCAAAGCACACGAGGAACTGAGGGCAGACTTCTTGATCGCGCAGGGATATCCGCCGGGAACACCCTGGCGAGCCGACGTTGAAGGCGGGGCGGTCGTCCCGTCGGAAGAATACGCGGAGGCCACCATTGCCGTGGTGCTGGGAAGGCGTTCTATCCCCACCGGAGCGCGCGTCACCACAGAAGGACTGGAGGTGATAGCGGCCTGGGCATGGGGCGGACGGTTATCACCCTGAACCTTCGGGGGCGCGGTGGGGACACCGGCCCCAGCGGGCGATTATCTCTTGGTACAAGATCTTGAGCGTCTTATCCTGTGCATGGCACGAGGGCGCGAGGACACCGGCTCCAGCGGGTGATTATCTCTCGGGACATACTCCTGACCGTGGCTGGGGTTGTGAAATCCACGGCTCAGGGTACACTTTGACCAACTTCACAAGGAGGCTAAAACGTGTCTCTAGATTCCATCAAGAAATATACTTATTCGCAGATCATCAACGCCTGGTGTCTCTATGACTGGGGGAGTTCAGCCTTTTCGACAACCATTGAGGCGGCTGTCCTCCCTGTCTTCTTCGAGCAAGTCATCGCGGCGGATCTCCCGAACAATCTGGCGACCTCCTATTGGGGGTATGTCAACTCGGCTTCACTGCTCGTGGCGGCCATACTGGCACCTATTCTGGGAAGTATCGCCGATTATACCGGCGGCAAGAAGCGTCTATTGACCTTCTTCGCCGGCCTG
>JBNGDR010000510.1:0-1516 GCA_049975685.1 Anaerolineae bacterium | reverse complement strand
AGGAGCTCGGGGACGCGCCGCCTCTGCTCAGATCTGGAGACGCCCTGCACGTCGGCAAAGAAACGCATGTTCTCCTCCACCGTCAGATCAGCGGGAAGGGCGAACTGCTGCGCGATATATCCCACGCGCTCGCGAATCTCGTAGGTATCGCGCATGGAATCGTATCCCAGAACGGTGCTTTTACCGGCGGTGCGACCGAGCAGCCCCAGGATGACACGGGTGGTCGTCGTCTTGCCGGCACCGTCCGGCCCGATGAGACCATAGGTCTCACCACGCCGCACCTGAAGGGTAACGCCATCAACGGCCCTGACAGGTCCTCGCTTTGTCTGGAAGACCTTCACCAGATTTTCCGTAGCAATGGTCACGTCACCGGCCATCAGATTGCCCTCAATCCAGCCGCTTCTTGAAGGTGACGGCTGCCAGACCCATCACCACGGCACTGTAAATGACCAACGCCACCACGTCGCTCCAGAAAAAGGCCATCCCTACCCCCTTGGTCAGGATACCTCGGATGATGCGGATGAAGTAGGTCAGAGGGATGAGATTGCCCACACCCCGCACCACGGGCGGCATGGGGCTACGGGGATAGATAAAACCTGTCAGTAGCTGGCTCAACAACATCAACGTGGCGGTGATCTGTTGGGCCTCCTTCTGGGTGTGAGCCACCGTCGAAACCAGCAGGCCCAGACCCAGACCCGAGATGATGAAGAGCAGCGAGAGCCAACCATAGAGCCAGGGATTCCCCTGAAAGGGCACATCAAACCAGAAGACGGCGAAGAGAGTGATGACCATCAGCGAGAGAAAGGCCACAAGAATGTTGGGCACCAGCTTGCCCACGACCAGCTCCAGGGGACGCGCCGGAGTCACCAGAAGCTGCTCGATGGTCCCCATCTCGTACTCGCGCACCACCGACTGGGCGGTCATATTAACCGAGAGGATCTGCAACAACATCGCCGCCAATCCCGGCATGATGAAGACCAGATCGTCGAGGTTGGGATTGTAGAGCACGCGCACCGAGGATTCGATAGGTAGTTCACCCAACCGTCCCCCCATGCGATTGACCTCTTCTGCCACGAGGCCAAAACCGTGAGCCTGTGCGACGGAGAGGGCCGCGCTGTACCCCGATTGGACGGAGAAGGAATCCGAGCCATCGAAGATGAGAAGAGCCTGCGCGTCTCCGCGCGCCACCTGCGCGGCGAAATCCGGTGGTATGACGACCCCGGCCTTGGCATCACCGCCGTCGATGGCCTCGATGACGGCAGCTTCGTCCGCTACGTAGAGATCCAGATCAAAGAAGCCCGAGATCTCCAGAGCGGAGAGAAAGGAGCGGCTCTCGGCATCGAGGCTCAGGTCGGCCACGGCGGTAGGAAGATGATCGACGGTCAAATCCACGGCGTAGGCGAAGAGAAAGAGCTCGATGAGGGGCATGGTCACGATGAGCATCAACGTGCGCCGGTCGCGGATGAGGTGGATGAGCTCCTTCCGGATGAGAGCGCCGAGACGCTTGAGGCTGAGG
>JBNGDR010000509.1:0-1517 GCA_049975685.1 Anaerolineae bacterium | reverse complement strand
GTGTTCTACTTGGTTCTGGCTCTGCCAGGTTAGGATACCCTCATCCAGTATTTTGTCTCTTCCCTGTCTGCGGTCTGGAGTAGGTGGATCGTCTCCTCACCGAGCCCTGCTGCCTCTGGAAGCGCTACCTGATCGGCAATCCGCTGTTTATATGGCGCGTCCTCAAGCAGCGGCTGGGTCTGCTGCGCTTCGACGAGGACGCAGCGCCATAAGCGTCATCTTCCCCAGCATCCCTTTCGCTGCGCCCCTCAAGGCCGCGCAGGAGCCGAGAGGGCAACGAATGACGAAAACTTGCTACCACTTACGCATTACGTTTCACGTTTCACGCAATACGTTTTTGATTTTGGGGCCGGGATGGAGTATAATCGGGTTAGGGGTTACTGATCCGTGCATAGCTTTCTAAAGATTCTAACACTCCTATGAAGTGCCCAAGTTTTTTAGTTTCATATATTCGGATCAGTAATCTTCACTGTAGCAAGTATAGCTAGGAGGACGTGATGACATTCGACACCGGGATTAAGCAATTGCCGGAAACCATCCGTAAGGCCTGGGGGGATGATATCGCAGTTGAATTTACCAATTGGCTGACCGCGATCTTGCGGGATAGCTCGAGGGCATTGGCTATCGATTCGCCTCACGTGCAGGTAGCACCGGCCTATGCCCGGCGCCGGGTTAACGGGCTGATGTTGGAGCGGGTGAGTCATTTGCTGCTCGCCGGCGAACCGAGGTTGACCTATACGGATCACTGGTACTGGCGGGTGCCGGTCGACCTGACGTTTCCCTCGAAAGGGCGGGTAGGTAGCGTGGGAGAAGTGGACGTGGATGCCACGCTCGGAGACGTGATGGTCGACGATGAATTGCTGGCTCAAATCGCCCAGCGCGCCGAGCGCCTGGCGCGAGCAGTTTGGGAGTCTCCCACAGCAAATAGTTCAACTGAAGATGACTGACCTCATCTCGTTGCCGCACTATCTTCAATCGGCCGATGGTTTGTGTCTGGCGGCTTGCGTGCGCATAGTGCTCGCCTACTGGGGATCGGCAGTGTCTGAGGAGGACGTGGCGGATTGGATTGTGGGGGGTACCTGCTTCGGCTATTCGGCGCTTGTCTCGCTGGGGGTGGGACGTGGACTATGGACGAGGTGCGCGGGTGGATCTGACACAATGGCTTCAGAGAGGAATCCCCGTCATTGCCTTCGTTCGCACGGATTTTTTAGCGTATTGGGAAACGGATGTAGGTCATGCTATTGTCGTCGTGAGTATGACTGACGAGCAAGTTCACGTGCATGACCCCGTGATGGAAAAAGGCCCGGTGAGCATTTCGGCGATTAGTTTTGATGCTGCCTGGACTGAGATGGATTACGGGTATGCAGTCATCACACCTGAATCGAACGAGATGTCTTGACGACGACGAAAAGTGAGAGCGAACCTGGTTGACTGACAAGACGCTTGCAGTCGCAGAAGTGGCTTTGGGCAATGAAAAATAGGACACAGATTCATCCGGCACGTGCACAAGCAGCGCC
>JBNGDR010000508.1:0-1517 GCA_049975685.1 Anaerolineae bacterium | reverse complement strand
TGGTTCGGTCTGGCGCACGTGCTGAATCCTAACACAACCGTTGTCAGCACGCTGAACCTGATGCTCAGCGGCATCTTCCTGGGCCTCGGCTACGTCCTGACCGGCGATCTGGCCCTACCCATCGGTTTGCACATCACCTGGAACTTCTTTCAGACCAACGTCTTCGGCTTCGCAGTCAGCGGGATGGCCTCCACCACCTCCTTCATTGTCATTGAGCAACAGGGCCCCTGGCTATGGACCGGCGGTCAATTCGGCCCCGAGGCGGGTCTCATGGGCATCGGTGCCATGATCGTGGGCAGCGCCCTTACCCTCCTCTGGGTATCGTGGCGGCGCGGGAAGATCCACCTGAAGCACGACCTCGCAAGATACGAGCCTCGTACCTTGGAAGAGCCGGAGGAATCCCTGGAAGAGGCAGAATCCGAGGGGTGAAACGCTCAAAATGAACGCTCAACCAACCTACACACTCAATAGGATCGAGATTACGCTTCACGTCCCCTCCATCGAGGAGACAGCAGACTGGTACGAAGAGGTGCTCGGTTGGCAGGGCCACTTCGACATCTTCGACGAGGTGGGGCATTGTCTCTTTGGCAGCGTGGTGCGCGGCGATTTAGAAGCCGACACGGGGGCACGCCAGGGCTTCCTGGGTTTCAACCTCAGCCGCCGCGCGCGCGACCCGGAAGCTGAGACTACCGGTGCCGGGCTGGCGAGCGCTCTCATCTACGTCGATGACGTGGACGCCGTCTACGAGCGGGTGTTGGCAGCCGGTCACGAACCCGAAGCGGCACCCGAGGATCAACCGTGGGGCGGGCGCACCTTCGCGCTGCGGGATCTTAACGGCTTCCTGCTGCTCTTCGCCCAGCAGGTGGAAACGCCCAGCCTTGAGGAGATTCAACGCCGAGTTCAACACGAGAAGTAAAGAAGGAGAAGAATGAAGCCATGACAACGCTATTCCTCACCCGACACGGCGAGACGGTGTGGAACGCCGAGCGCCGCCTCCAGGGCTGGCAGGACTCCCCTCTCAGCGAGAAGGGCGTGCGACAGGCCGAAGCGCTGGCCGAGCGTCTCACCGGCATTGACTTTGAGGCCATCTACACCAGCCCCACAGGGCGCGCCCACCGGACGGCGGAGATCGTGCGGGGTGAGCGCCCGCTGACCATCATCCCGTGCGACGATCTCCGCGAGATCAACCTGGGCACCTGGGAGGGACGCAAATGGGACGTGGTGATGGAAGAGGAGCCAGAACGCCTCCTCACCTTCTGGAAGAAGCCCCACCTCTACGAGCCCGATGGCGGCGAGAGCTTCGTCGAGGTGCGCGATAGGGTCCTGCCCACCCTCCGGGATATCGTCGACGCGCACCAGGGCAACGTCCTTGTGGTCACCCACGCGGTGGTCCTGAAGCTCGTCCTGGCCGAATACGAGGGACGCCCCCTCGCCGATATCTGGGAAGAACCACGCATCGAACCCACGAGTCTTAGTGTCGTCAATCTGGAGAATGGTGAAGCTACCCTAGAGCGGAT
>JBNGDR010000507.1:0-1519 GCA_049975685.1 Anaerolineae bacterium | reverse complement strand
TGGATGCATCCCTCGCGCTCAACGCCACCCGGGGAGGTTGTCCCCCGTACTTGATGGCATTGCTCAGGTAGTTGACCCAGACCTCCTCGACCCAGGGAGCATAACCCCGCGCCATGGGCCACGAATCGGCGACCACGATCTCGGCCTGATACTCTGCGATCATGTCGGCGAGACGTCCCTGGACCTCGGCGACGATCAAGGCCATATCCAGTGGTTCCAGGATTACATCCTCAAGCTGACGCACGCTGGCCAACAGGAGCAGCTCATCCACAATGTTGCTTATCTTGCGCCCGGCCTGAGCGATGACCTCTCCGTAGTAGCTCAAGCGTTGTCGCGGCATTTCCTCGCTCTGTCTCTCCAACAAACTGGCGAATCCCACGAGCATGGTAAGAGGAGATTTGATGTCGTGGGCTACGGTGTGGGCGAAGGCGTCGAGCTCCTCGTTGCGAGCCTGCAGCTCCAGGGTCCGGGCCTGAACAAGATCCTCCAGGTGCTCGCGGTGGCGACGCAATTCCTCGTCGATACGCCGGCGCTCGGTGATATCGCGCAGCGTCACGAGGATGGCCTCCTCTTCCTCCCAGGGCACGAGGGTGGCGGTCAGGTCCATGGGGCAGAGGGAGTCGTCGGAACGGAGGAAATCCTGAGAACGGTAGAGGGCGTCGTGGGTGTGGAGGCTCTCCAGGATCTCCGCGTGGGTCATTGCCTCTCCGGAGGAGAAGAGAGAAACGAAGGGGGCGCCCACGAGATCGTCAGGATTATGTCCCAGGATCTCATGGGCCGCCTGGTTGACGCGCAGGATCTGCCCGGTTTCCTGGTCGATCACCAGGATCACATCCAGGGATTCGCGGAAGATGACCTCGAACTTGCGTTCACTCTGCTGCAAATCGTGCGCCAGCCGATCCACCAACCAGGAAGGCAGCGTCATGGCAAAGGCCAGGATAATGGGCAGGACCATCCCCGTAACGTCTCCATACAGCACGCCGAAGCCGACGAGCAGGAGCGAGATTACGATGGCGTACCGCAAGGCGGATTTGAAACCCAGAATCAGCCCCAGGGTGAAGACGCCCACGTGATAGGCGAAGATGGTGAGTATCGGTTCATCTAAATCGCCGAGGACGCTGTCGTAGGCGATCATCAGGGTGATGGTGATGGTGCCCACCCAGGTGAAGAAAAGCATGGCGCGCCGCAGTGAGCGATCCAGCCAGCGGAGGGAGAGCCAGGCACCGATAAGAGGCAGCAGGAGGAAGGCCAGGTAGACCCACGTGGGCTGGTAATCTGGGGCGCTCATAAATTTGAGGCCCAGCAGGAGCCCATTGAGGAAGAGGCCGATGGCTGCGAAAACAAGGTAACCGCGCAGGATGACGCGGCCCGCCTCCCGTCTGGCGCGCAGCAGTGGGGAATCGCTCTCCCTCTTCTCTCTGGCAGGGTTATCGACCGGCATGTTCACGCTGTTGTTACCCGTGATGCGTCAGTTGCGACGGATCAATCAGTCCGATAAACTGTTCACATCTCCCAATAG
>JBNGDR010000506.1:0-1522 GCA_049975685.1 Anaerolineae bacterium | reverse complement strand
TTTCGTGGCTTGGGTACGCAAGACGCTCCGCAAGGTACCCCACGATGCACCTTTCGACGTCCTCACCTTCCCGGAAGATAGTGTCTACCGGTTTATTGACGACCGGGGTGAGATTCACATCGATCGCGAGGACGTGGACTGGATGCGGCTGTGATCGGTGTGATCGAGTAGTGTTCTGTCAGACCTGATTTGATAAACTGTCACAACGAGCACTGAAGTACTCTACTAAGGCCGTTGGCCGACCGTCCACCGTCGTGGACGGGAGCCCGCGTCGACGTCGGTCGACGCTCGGCGCGTAAGCGCCCCGGATAGCGACTTTCCACGGCAGTGACCGTTGGACCATGGCAGTCGCGTGTTAAAACGCCGTATGAGTCCAGGTGGGACGCACTTGGTGCCTCGTGCTACGGGGCTTATAACGCTGCCCCTGGCTTGATCTCCAAAGCTGAAGTGCGTCCCACCTTTTGGGTCTTATGATGTGGGTTAGGGTGCGATGAAGGATGAGGTCCAATCCGGTTGGGCCGGTTGATTGCCGGCATCAAGCATGGCGCGCCACGTCTCGTTGGTTAGTCGGTCGGATATGGGCCAGGCGAACTCGTAGTAGGAATAGATACCCCCTGTGGCGATCTGGAGCCCGCCCGAGCCGTCGGGGACGACGACAAAGATCTCGTAGATGCGTCCGGTGGCTTCCTCCAGTGCGTAGCCGTTGGGGTCGGTGGCGACGTCGGCGACGATGGCTGCTTGTTCATCCTCTCCGAAGACATTGCTGAACTCACCTTCGGCGTCGGCTGCGGCCATGGTCATTCGCTCCAGCCAGCCGCCGAAGTACTTCAGGCGCTCGTAGTCTTCCTCACTGATGGTGCCGCCGGAGAGTTCGGCTTCGGCGATACGTTGCAGGAAGGTCAGCTGGTCGTCGAGCTCCTCGAGGCGCCAGCGGCTCTGATCGGTCAGAATACCCCGTTCCGCCAGGCCGTCGCGGGTCATGCGTGTGAGGGCCAGCAGACGCGCGTAGGCCTCCGGGTTGGGCTCCACGTAGCTTCGGGGGATGACCTCCTCCATGGGCCCTCCGCCCATCTCGGCCATAACCTGCTTGGCATAGAGGATGGTGTCGTGCTTGAGCTCCGTCCAGCTGCCCAGCGCGGTGTGGAGTTCCTTGTGCGCCCAGGCTTCCGTCCGCATGAAGGGTGGGTAGGCCTCGTTTTTGGTAGAGACGACGGCGCGCAGTGCGTACAGCCAGTTCCAGTAGAGGTTCTGGGTCCAGCTGTCCATCTCTAACGCGGCGATCTCGCCCCGCACCTTGCTCATCTGTTCGTCGTAGTTGGCGTACTCGGTCTCTCCCATCTCGTCAAGTAGAGCGTAAGCCTCATCGTTACCCAGGGCAGCGAAGACATCCAATCCCTTGGGCAGCCAGCGCTCGTTACCCATAGTACCCACCTCGCGCCAGATCATTTGCTCGAAGATGTAGGCATCTAGGACGAAGCGTTGCCCCATGAAACGGAAGCCCTGGGTGGCCTCTTCCTCGTCT
>JBNGDR010000505.1:0-1523 GCA_049975685.1 Anaerolineae bacterium | reverse complement strand
TTCTGTTAGTAAGAGTATGATCCGCCAGGGGTTGGAGACGGTTAATGAAGCCGTGAAGGAGCAGACTGCGGCCAACGAGGAAGGTCGTGAGGCGGAGTTCGAGCCGCCTTCGGAGACGGAATTCGCCTCCCGGGTTGCCAAGGATATGGCCAGTGGTGTTACCTCTTCTGCAGAAGCCAAGATGGTCCTCTACATCGTTCCGGTTGTCATTGTCCTGGTTCTCCTGGCTTTCCTTCTCTCGCAGTGTGGCGGTTGATGTCTGGGATGCACAAGTAGTTATCCGATCATCCCCAGATTCCCTTATCGCGTATGGGTATAAAAGGAGGTGATGCAACATAGATGAGGTGAAGGTTGGAACATATCTCCTATAGAGTTTTCTCTTTTCGGTTCCTGTGCTTCACCGATAACGAATATCGAACGTGTCCGGGTTTGTGACCGAATCTCTAAATCACTTTTGTTACATTCATCCAGTAAACAGGAGGAATTCACATGACGACAGACGCGAAACGCATCGAACCCACAGAGGCCAAGGTCTTGGGCTTCCTGCCCAACGATCAGCCGGCCTGGGGACAGATGATCCTGCTCGGATTCCAGCATGTTCTGACAATGTTCCCGGCGACGGTTCTGTGCGCCCTTTTGATGGGATTCCCGGTCAATACGGTCTTGACCGTGACCGGTTTTGGCACCATCGTCGCGCTGGTTGGTTCCAAGTTGAGCATGGGCAGCTACATCCCCCTCTACTACGGCTCCAGTTTCAGTTACATCGCCGCTGTGTTGGCCATCACTAATGCCCAGTTTGGTGTTGAAGCCGATCCCGAATTGATCAGTGTCGTCCAGGCAGGCTTTATCGCCACGGGCGTGATCAACGTTCTGGTAGGCTTGTTGATTCGGGGGATAGGGGGTAAGGAAACTATCGACAAGTTCCTGCCGCCTGTCGTGACCGGCTCGGTCGCCTGCACCATTGGTATCGGGCTTGGCGCTTCCGCTCTGGAGATGTCCAGTGGCGTCGCCGGTGGCATTGCTGGGGGCGACATTAGCTGGTGGATCGTGGCTCTCGTCTCCCTGGTCTCCACCATTCTCTACTCCGTCTACCTGCAGGGTAAGGGGTTCATCGGGATGCTACCGGTGCTCCTGGGAGCCATCACGGGCTACATTGTGGCCATTCCCTTCGGTCTGGTGGACTTCTCTCTCATCGGTCAATCCAGCTTCATCACTGTGCCCCAGTTCACCTTCCCTGTCTTCAACGACCCGCTGACTTTGACGGTGATCTTCGGTATCGGGATCATGGCTATCGCCACGATTCCTGAGTCGACGGCCCACCTCTACCAGATCAGCCTCTACGTCGACCACCTGGCCGAGGAGCAGGGACGCGAGAAGTATCACCTGAGCGAATACGTTGGGTTGAACCTCATGCTGGACGGTCTGAACGACATGGTCAACGGCATCTTCGGTAGTACGGCGGGCACCAACTACGGCGAGAACAACTCGCTGATGGTGGTCACACGCAACTACTCCGGCCCGGT
>JBNGDR010000504.1:0-1527 GCA_049975685.1 Anaerolineae bacterium | reverse complement strand
ACCTCATCCTCCGGGCGTTACGCGCGCGCTGAGCGCAACCTCGCGCCCTTCCAAACGTAATAGAGGGTAGAGTGCGCGCCTGGCGCCTCACGTCGCTAACGAAATCACGGGAGGATAAGATATGAAAACGAAACTGTATCGCAGTCGTGAAGATTCGATGATCGCCGGAGTCTGCGGCGGCCTGGCCCGCTATCTGGGGATCGATTCCACACTGGTGCGTCTCTTCTTTGTGCTCCTCGTCCTGGGCGAGGGCATGGGTGTTCTGCTGTACGTTATTCTCTGGCTGATTATGCCTCCGGCGGAGAAGGTAGAAGAGAGCACCATCGAGGGCAACATCCGCACAGGGGCTGGAGAGATGGCGGACAAGGCTCGGGAGGTAGGGGCATCGCTGCGCTCAACGGCGCGCCGTCCCGATCACAACACCGCCATCATCATCGGAGGGGCCCTGATCATCCTGGGTCTGGTCTTCCTGCTGGACAATCTGAACGTATCCTGGCTCTGGTGGCTGGAATTTGACATCCTCTGGCCCGCATTGCTCGTGCTGGGAGGCATTGTTGTACTTATCCGCGCTCTGAGAGGAGGCTAAAAATGTCAAACGGACATTCATCCAACGAATATCGCCGCCGGACCGGCCTGGTCGGCCCGGTGATACTGGTAACGGCGGGCATCCTGTTATTGCTCAACAACCTGGGCGTGCTCAACTGGAGCATCTGGAACATTCTGTTCCGCATGTGGCCCGTGATCCTCATTGCAGCCGGGCTCGATCTGCTCGTGGGACGGCGTTCGGCAGTAGGAGCGGTGATCGCGTTGATCCTCATCCTGGGGGTCATCGGCGGTGGTATCTGGTACGCCGTAACCTATGATGGGGTCACCGCTGCGTCGGGCGAACCTGTCGAGGTCGCCTATTCTCGCGAAGGGGTGACGGAGGCCGAGATCACCCTGAAGCCCGGCGCTGGCGGCGTGAATGTCACCGGCCTGGACGACGGGACGGATCTCATCCTCGGAACGGTGCGTTTGCACAGCGGTGAGGATCTGGAGCGTGACTTCTCTGCCCCGGATGAGCGTGCCTACCTGGAGCTGGAGAGCAAGGGCTCCTGGTTCCTGCCCACCGTCGGCTGGGGCAATCAGTGGACGTGGGACCTGGCGCTCGCCGAGGGCGTGGATCTCGATCTGGTCGTAGATATGGGTGTGGGAGAGACCGATCTCGACCTCACCGACCTCCAGATGGAGGATCTCACGGTCGACCTGGGTATCGGTCGGGCGAAGGTCATACTGCCCGCCGAGGGACGCTTCGACGCCCGCATCGATAACGGCATCGGCCAGATCATCGTCGTCGTGCCGGAGGGGATGGAGGTCCGCGTTACGGGAGGGGCCGGGCTGGGCTCCACCAACGTCCCTGACGGCTACGAAAGCCAGGATGGCGCTTACGTCTCACCGGGCTACGCAGGAGCCGACAACCGCGTCGATCTGCAGGTCGATGTCGGCATCGGAAGCGTCGACATACGTCGTCAGTGAGGAGCCTTGACC
>JBNGDR010000503.1:0-1530 GCA_049975685.1 Anaerolineae bacterium | reverse complement strand
GTCCCTGACGTCAGTATCGCCTACGGGAAACATGCTCTTTGTCCCTCCCTTCGTCGCTTGCTATAACGATTTGATCTTGCTTGCCAGCCGGATGTTGCACACGTCCATCCCCCAGGGACTGTGCTTTCCTAGGAACTCGCGGCCTTTTTACCTCCTTGGGTGGGACGGCTATCTATTAGAGGCGGGTCCAGTAGCTGGGCCTGCCGTAATAATCGTAAAGCCGCACCTCGTACTCCCGGTTAATGGGCCTCTCCGGTTGGAACTCGGGACTCTTCTCGATGACCTCACGCTTGAGATCAACATAGACCTTGCGAGTCACCCAGTTCACGTCGGAGATCCAGGCTGGCGCCACGAGCACCTTCCGTCCGGGAAGCCAGTTGCGCGTGTCGACTACCATGTAGCGCAGATTCCAGGATTCGTCGTCGGTGATGAAATCCTCCACGTGGCCTATCTCACCGTCGATCGCCTGGATGTGATAGCCACGCACCTCGCGGATGCTCCGCAGGTGGGGATCGTTTCGCCTGGTAGGCTCTTCGCCCTCCTTATCCGGCTCGCTCAACGACTCGGTGACGGCCAGCGCACCTCCGGACAGAGCCGGCGTGCTGAGCCGCCAGTAAGGCGACCAGCCGTAGTGGGCGTGGAGCTCTTCCTCCATCTGGCGGGAGACCGGTTGCTCTACGTCGACGGGCGGGCTCTGCTCGACCTGATCCTGCGTGAGCAGGACGGGAAATACCTTTCCCTCCGCCTGGGGACATCCCAGGGGGACTGTCGACAGTAGGACCCGCCGGGTAGATAGGAAGCCGCCCAGATCGACGACGAGATAGCGGATAATCCAATTCTGGTCGTCGAAGTAAAAGTCATGAACTGTACCGAGATCACCATCTGTGCCCCGGACGCGGTAGCCCAGCAGATCTTCAACGCTCCGCAACATACTCGTTCCTCCCTATCTCCCGGCGGGGATAATGTTACTCTGCCTGAGAGAGGGGAATGACGCGTTTGCGACTCAGCGCAATACGCCCCCGCTCCCGATCTACGTTCAGCACGTAGACCTCGACCTCGTCACCGACACTGAGCACATCGTTGGGATCTTCTACGTATTCCCAGTCCAGCTCAGAGATGTGAATGAGTCCATCCACGCCGCCCAGATCGACAAAGGCGCCGAAATCGACGATGTTCCGCACAATACCCTTGCGGACGTCACCCTCGGCCAGCTCCTCCATCAGCTGCTTGCGCTTCTGCTTGCTGGCGGCCCGCTCCGACGCGATGAGTCGTCGCCGCCGCTGCTTGACCTCGATAACTGCCAGATCCAGGGTTTTACCAACCAGATCTTCCTTGGCCTCGCGGAACTCGTCACGGGGCAATCCCATGGGCACCGACGTGAGGTGCGAATTGGGCACGAAGGCGCGCAGGCGTCCGAAATCGACGAGGACACCACCGCGGTTCACGTCTATGACCTCGGCCTTGAAGAGATCGCCGCTCTCCAGAAGCTTCTCGGCACGCAGCCAGTCTTGTTGTTCCAGTCCCTTCTTC
>JBNGDR010000502.1:0-1538 GCA_049975685.1 Anaerolineae bacterium | reverse complement strand
CCTGGTCCCTGATCCCCAATCCCTGAATTAGAGAAGTTCCTTACGTCTCTCCTCAGCGAAACGCCGGAGCTCTTTGATATGCTGGTTAGGCACCTCCTGGTTCTCGGTGATGGTGTCCTCCAGCGCCTTGCGCCACCGCTCCATGGCATTGCGGAGTTCCTCCCAGAGCTCAATGATCTCCTGGTAATGACGTTTCGTCTCCTCGTCGAGGTCGGCAAGGTGCTCGGCGGATTTCTGGTTGTTTAGATCCTGGCGCCGCCAGCGATCCTCTTCGGTGACCAGGCGTTTCTGCCAATCGCGCGCAAAGGTCGTCTGCCATTCCTCCCACTGACGACGCAGCCGCTCCTCGTTGAGGCGCTGCATCTCCGCGATCTCGTTCTGACGCTTCTCCAGTCGGGCGCGGAAGTCATCCAGGGCATCCAGCGCCTGCTTGTTCTGGCTGTAGAGTAAGGTGTACTTCTGTGTCTCCTCCACCAGGCGCTCGACCTCTTCCTCTACTTTTTCGGCCTGATCGGCGTATTGTTTCATCCGCTGTTCCCGCTGGAAGTCCGCCACGCGCAGCTCTTCGATCCGGGGATCGTAGGACTTGGCGATCTGGATGGCCTCCTCGACCCGTCCCGGCAGTTTGCGGACACCGTCCTCCAGGCGGACGAGTTTCACGTTGAACTCCTCTACCTTGCTGCGCAGGGGCTGCAGGTCGCCCTCCAGGGCCGTGAGGCGCCGGGTGTCGGCTCGACGCTGCTCCTCGAGGTAAACAATGGCCTGTAGGCGATCCTCGGTGCGTTTGGTCAGGTCGGAGAGCGCGGTGGATAGTTGCTGGATCTGGCCCTGGAGGCGCTGCTCGGCGCTCTTCCGGGCCGCTATCGCCTCCTCCAATCTCGGCAAGGGACGAATCTTCTTCTCCAGTTCGTCGATCTCCTGAGTCAGAGTTTCGATCTCCACCTGGCGCATCCGCTCCCGTTCGAGATCCTGTCTCCTCAGCTGCTCTTTCAGATCCTCGATGATGTTGGTGAGATCGCGGTGCACCCTCTCTACCATGCCGGGATATTCATCCGTGCGGCGGATATCCGTCTGCAGGGCGCCCAGCTGTTGCCGGAGTTCGGCGAGTTCCTTGGCCTGGGCTTCAATGAGCAGGGCCTGTTGTTCTGTACGTTCCTGCAGGGCCGCGATGGTGGCCTTATCCTTCTTGCGCTCCTCATCGAGGAAACGCACCATCTGTTCCAGTTGTGAGAGTTCCATATCGCTCCTCAGAAAATCAGTTAAAAGTTTCGAGTTGGACGTTAAAGGTTCGGCACTCTATCGATGCACATTATACCATCAGTGCGTGGGAGACCGTGATCGGCGAGAGAGGCGATCTCGCCTCAACGCCGGTTCAGCAGAGGCGCGAGCAAGGCCTGCTCTTCGGCGGTGAGGGCGCCCAGCCGCCAGAGCACCAGCGGATAGGTCAACGCTGCGCCGGCGATGGCCCAACCCCGGCCCAGGGGCAGGAGTATCAACGCTGCGCCCACCATGATAAAGGCCGCGAGCAGCGGTTTCCC
>JBNGDR010000501.1:0-1538 GCA_049975685.1 Anaerolineae bacterium | reverse complement strand
CGAGTCTCGCGAGCTGGGAAGCCTCACGGCCGCCGACGAAGGGGGCTGGTATCGGGTACAGGGCCGCGTCGTGGCCATGACGGGCCTCAAGGGCGGGATGAAGGCCACGCTCGATGACGGCACCGGTCAGATCTTTCTGCTGATCTGGGATAGCGTCTACGATGCCCTGCCTGAGCCCCAGGCGCTGGACGTGGGCGCCGAGGTGGAGGTCGAGGGCGAGATCCAGCTCTACGAGGGCGATCTGGAGCTGGTGCCGGAGCAGCCGGAGGATATACGTATCCAGGTCGCAGCGCCGGAGAGCCCCTGGGTGGAGGTGAGCACGCTCTCGGGGTTGGACGCGGGGAGGGTGGTGCGCCTGCGGGGGGTGCTGGGCGAGCCCCAGGCCTTCTCGGCGGGCATCAAGGCCCCCCTGGACGACGGCACGGGTACCATCACCGTCCTTCTCTGGTCCAATGTGGCCGAGGTCCTGGAGCCGCCCCCGGCGGGGGGCCTGCTGGTGGAGGTGGTGGGGGAGATCTCGCTCTACCGCGATGAATTGGAGATCATCCCCCGCTCACGACACGATTGGCGCCCGGAGCCGTGACCTTGGACGCCACACTGCTCGATCTTCTAGGTTGGACCCTGGTGGGCGCGGTAGGGGCCTCGGTGCTGGCCCTTGTCCCGGCGCTGCACATCTACAACGTCGCGGGCTTCTTGCTCCTGCTGGGCGGGGCCCTGCAGCCGTTACTCAGCCCCGAGCGGATGGCCTTTCTCTTTCTGGGGATGATCACGAGCTACGCCATCCTCAATACCATCCCCGGCATCTTCCTCTCGGCGCCCGATGAGAGTACCATCTTTATGGTGTTGCCCGGGCAGAAGTACCTGATGCAACAACGTGGATATGAAGCCGTGGTGCTCAGTGGCATGGGCAGCCTGGGGGGATTGGCGGCGCTGGCGCTGCTCGCCCCCGTCGCGTCACAGCTCTTCCCCGTGGTACGGGAAGCATTGCGGCCCCACATGGGGTGGATATTGTGGACCATCATCGCCTACATGCTCATCTCCGAATGGCCCAAGGGCTCCGATCGGGCGCCGGCCGGGTTCAGGCGGTGGTGGGAAGGGTGGAAATCCCTGACGGCGGGGTTGGCAACCTTCATCCTCTCAGGCTTGCTGGGGTTCGTGCTCATGTACCGCTCCCTGGTGCCCGTGGAGGTGGCCTACCAGAATCTGTTACCGGCCTTCGTGGGGCTCTTCGCCGTACCCTGGGTGATCCAGAATCTGCTGGCGCGGGTGGAACTCCCCCCGCAGCACGTGGCCCGCAGCGTGGACGCCCCTCTCACCCTTGCCCTCCAGGGGACGGCGGCCGGTGTGCTCGGCGGTCTCTTCGCGGCCTTCTTCCCCGTCGTTACCGGTGGGATCGGCGGTTTCCTGGCGGGACACGCCACCGCCCAGCGCGACGACCGGGCCTTTATTATCTCCCAGGGGGCTGCCAAGGTCGTCTACTACGTGGGCGGCTTCCTTCTCTTCTTTGTTCCGGGGTTGCATCTTACCCGGGGCGGTAT
>JBNGDR010000500.1:0-1550 GCA_049975685.1 Anaerolineae bacterium | reverse complement strand
CTTGTTGGTTGAGAAGCCCGCGCGCGCGATTCGTCATCCGCTGAGGAATATGGGAGGGTAGATCGGAGACGAAAGCGTCACCTCGAACCTTTTGCAGCGCGCCCGGTTCCATCAGATCCAGGGGTTGCAGGGACGCGTCGCCGGGGATCTGCACGATAAGCTCGCCGCCGCCTCTGGGATAGAAACCCCGTCTCCGGACGGCGATCTCTGCCCGTACCCCCATCTTGCCCATCATGGGAAGGTAAACCTGTTCAATGTATAGATCGGGCGGGCTGCCGGGGACATTGGTCCCGCCGCGCAGCGTGACCCGTGAGGGCCCCGAAGCCAGAGCCAGCGGCAGGAGGATGGATTGCAGAATCAACGTCACCGAGCCGGCTGAGCCTCCCGGCGCTGCATCGGCTACGTCGAAGGTATAATCCCCCGGTCGTGCCTTTTCCCCCGGTTGGAAGGTGAGGGTCTGGCTGCCCAGTGCATCGCCCTCCACCGTCGCGCCGCTGATGGTCGCCAGAGCGCGGATGGCGGTCACGTGCTGGGGGCGCAGGCCCGGCTTGGAACGCCCCGCCCGCACATTGATGAGCCGTACTGGCTTACCCGCGAGTGCCGATAGGGTCAGCGAGGAGCGGAGGATCTGCCCGCCCCCCTCACCGTAGGAGCCGTCTATGGTCAGGAGCATGGAACTATTATACTCACCTCCAGGGGGTTGACAAACCCTTACAGACGGTTATAGTTAGCTTGGCAAAGTTCTACCCGAGGTAATGTGTGAACACAATTAAATCTTACATCGAAAATGTCCGTCGCTTCTCCCCGGAGGCCAGACTCTACCTGATGGCCCAGATGATTCAAGGGATCAGCTGGGGCGTCTTCCGCTTGTTTTTCAACTTCTACGTCTTGAGTTTAGGCTATCGCCGCGACTTCCTGGGCCTTCTCATCAGTCTGCCCTCGCTGACGGCGCTCGTGGTGGCCCTATTCGCAGGTTACGTTAGTGACCTGATAGGGCGCAAGCGAGCCTTCATGCTGGGTGTCCTGTTGAGCGCGGTCGCTCAACTGTTGATGCTCGTTTTCACGACTCGGACGGGTCTGGTGCTCACGGGGGTGCTGCGGGGCATAGGCATGAGTCTCTTCAACGTGACGGCCGCGCCCTTCCTGATGGAGCATAGCACCGAATCGGAACGGACCCACCTCTTCAGCTTCAGCTCCGGCATCACCACCACATCGTCCTTCGTAGGTAACTTCCTGGGAGGCTTCCTGCCCGCGATCTTCGCAGTACGTCTGGGGGTGGATTCGACCTCCAGCACGGCCTACGCCTGGTCCTTGGGGACGGCGAGTCTGTTGGGGTTCATCACGCTCATCCCCTTCTCACGCCTAGATCTCGCCATCCGGAAGCTGGCCGAGGATCCCGGTGCCCCCTTCAAGGCACTGTGGAAGCATCGTGGCCCCATGACACGGCTGCTACTGCCGTCGCTTATCCTTTCGCTAGGGGCGGGGATGCTCATGCCCTTCATGAACATCTTCTTCCGCTTCCGTTACGATCTCTCCGACAGGGCCATCGG
>JBNGDR010000499.1:0-1556 GCA_049975685.1 Anaerolineae bacterium | reverse complement strand
GTTCCCTCATCTCGCTGCTTGGCTTTTTATCGACGACCATAATGGAATGGCGTCAAGAGAGAAGAGCCGCCCGGGAAGCCAAGATGGACGCGGAACATAAAGCACTTGAGATCGAGAAACTGAAGTTGGAGCTTGAGAGAATGAAAGCTCTCCAGCAGGATGACTCTGAGGTGCTCAAGGAGAAGAGCCAAGACGCGGAAAGCTGACAGCGCGTTCACCCGCTGCTCACGCCCGCGTCTTGCTGCACATCGACCAGCTGCAAGCGACTGATTCACGACAGTTTCGGTTAACCGCTACATCTCGCAGATCACATCGTGCGTCAACCCCGCCGCACGAATCGATTTAGATACGTCGATAGATCATAAACAAGGGGTAAGATTTCTCTAACCCTATTCCCGTACCTAAAGGAGAGCTCTATGCCACAAGCCAGATTGCAGGATACCGCACCCCGAGAATTCCACGTCTCCCGCAAAGCGCGGGATCGCTACGACCTTGAAAAAACCCTCTTCTCTCTGAGCGGCAACGTTCTATTTGCCAACTTCCACGCAGCGCGCGTCTTCGCCGATAAGATGAATAAGAAACGTGATCTGGCCAATTACCCTGAGAAGGCCGTGCGCGCGGGCCAAATCAACGCCATGGGCCTCATCGACGAGATTCTGCACTACGTCGTCGGTCGTTACCGCGAGGACAAGAAGTCCGAAGTGATGGGAGAAGCCCGGGAACACCTGGAAGAGGAGATGGGCGCGGAGGCCGTCGATGAAATGCTGCGTACCTTCATCGAGCATTTCCCTCCCGTGGCCGTTTACCAGCGGGATATGACCGTAGAAGAGTACCTTGAGGGCGAAACGCAGGGTATACCTAACCGTGACATTGCGCTGGAGGAGCTTGTCCTGCTCTGGCTCGCCAACGCAAACCCAGCCTACTCACCCTTCATGGAGCTCTTCGATGATGACCGGCTAGATAAGCAAACAGCTTACCCCCAGGCTATCGATGCTCTGCACGATTTCTTCGAAGAGCAGCCTCACTTCGGGCCTGATGACAAGAACCTTATGGATCTGCTGCGGGAACCCGCCATCGAGGAACCTCACTCCCTCAGCGGGCAGTTGGAATACATCCGCAAACGTTGGGGCAGCTTCCTCGGTAAGTATTTATACAAGCTCCTAAGCAGCCTCGACTTCCTCGCCGAGGAGGAAAAGATGTTCTTCGGCTTCGGCCCAGGACCTGCCCGAGTCCACGAGTTCGGCGATCTGGAAGAAGAGGAAGAACGCTTTAGCCCTGACAGCGACTGGATGCCGCGCGTCGTACTCCTGGCCAAGAACGTCTACGTCTGGCTGGATCAGCTCTCCAAGGAGTACGAGCGGGACGTTCACCGTCTGGATCAGGTGCCCGACGCGGAGTTGGACAAGATCGCACGCCAGGGATTCACCGGCCTGTGGCTCATCGGGTTGTGGGAGCGCGGTGAGGCCTCCAAGCGCATCAAACAGATGATGGGCAACCCGGAGGCCGTGGCGTCGGCCTATTCCCTCTACGATTACGTCATCGCCGAAGATCTGGGA
>JBNGDR010000498.1:0-1585 GCA_049975685.1 Anaerolineae bacterium | reverse complement strand
CACATAGCAAGGAGGGATACTCATGAGATCAACCAAATATCTGATCATCGGTGGAGGCCTTGCGGGGGGAAGAGCTATCGATGGTATTCGCGAGTTGGACAAAGAAGGGTCCATTATCCTTGTGGGCAAGGAACCCCGCCCACCCTATAACCGTCCACCGCTTTCCAAATCTTTCCTCCGGGGCGAGAAACCGAGGGAGGAGATATTCCTAGAATCGGAATCCTACTATCGTGAAGAGGGCGTGGATCTACTCCTGGGGATCACCGTCGAGAGTTTGGATCCAGAGAAGAAGCAGGTTACCCTTTCCAATGGTGAGATCATCTCCTTTCAAAAGGCACTTCTCGCCACCGGCGGGCACCCCATCGAGCCTCCCATCCCGGGTATGGCTCTGGAGGGGGTTCACACTTTGCGCACGGTCGAGAACTCCGCAGCCATTCGCGAGGAGGCCCAGCAGGGACGAAGGGCCGTCATCATCGGCGCCGGGTTCATCGGCATAGAGATGGCTGCCAGCCTCACCCAGCGGGGCGTTCACGTCACCGTGATCGAGATGCGCTCTCACCTCTGGCCGGAGTTCGTTGATGAGACATTGGCGGGCTTCTTCCAAGACTACTTCGAAGAGCAAGGGATCCACTTCATCCTGAACGAGACCGCCGAGGAGTTTCTGGGGGAAGAACACGTCACCAGTGTGTTAACCAAGTCGGGCGACGAGATCCCCTGTGACTTCGTCTGCGTTGCCGTGGGCATCAAGCCTAACGTCGCTTTGGCACAAGAGGCGGGACTAGAGGTTGATGGTGGTGTCGTCGTCAACGAATACCTCCAGAGCTCTCATCCCGACATCTACGCGGCCGGTGATATCGCAAATTATCCAGACCCCTATTTCAACAAGCGCCGCCGCGTGGAGCATTGGGGACAGGCAGATTACACTGGCGATCTGGCAGGACGCAACATGGCAGGCGCCGAGGAGGCCTACGATCTCCTTACCTACGTCTGGTCCGAGGAGTTCGATCTGCACCTGGAGTTCGCGGGTGACCACACCGAAGCCGATCGCAAGTTACAGCGCGGCGAATTCGGGAGTGATTCCTTCGCCCGTTTCTTCCTCAAGGGCGGGCAGATGACCGCCTACTTTGCCATCAATCCCGATGACGATGAACTCTCGGCCTGGAATAGTCTCATTGAAGAGAAGGCCGATCTCACCGGCAAGGAGGAGCAACTTCAGGATCCGGGCTTCGATCCTGCCGATCTGTAGCAGGAGATCCAAAAGCTTGACATCCCGCCACCTTGTGGCACAATCGTAGAACAAGGCGTTGATGGAGACGAGTAGACACAGGAGACCGCCACAGCGAGTCTGGGAAGGTGGGAGCCGGACGCAGGACCGTGTCGAAAATCCCTCCGGAGCTGACATCTGAAACGCAATCAACGACGCGCAAGTAGGATGCTCCGCCCGCCCAGCGTTATCGGGGCAACTCATCGCCGTAAGGCCGTGGGATTGAGTGGGCCTATGTAAAATAGGCCAACCAGGGTGGTACCGCGAGAGCAGACGTCAAGAGCGCCGCTCCCGTCCCTGAAGGGATGGGAGCGGCTTTTT
>JBNGDR010000497.1:0-1586 GCA_049975685.1 Anaerolineae bacterium | reverse complement strand
GCCAGGCATTGAATTATCTCAACGCCATGATGGACAAACTGCCTCAAGTTATCTATCTCTATCCTTTCAGCATCTTTGAGATAACCTGGGTTCTCAAGAGTCTCAGTTTCTGTGATGTCCCCTTGGTTGAGATGACTCAACCAGCCATATGGGAGAGATTAGAAGCCGAGATGGATAGCAACGGCATCGGGCTGGATCCAACCTTCGGCATACCTGATGGTGACATCACCTCGGTTTCTACTCAGTTACTCATTCAGGCTGGTTACGGCGTTTCACATGCGATCCTCGAGAAATTCGAGAACAAGAAAACTCACGTCTTTCGTACCTACGATTATGAGCGCAACGTCAGCGTGGGTACCAACGTTCACGCATTGGAAGCCCTGGATCTCCTGGAGGATTATCCGAATCGCCGTGAGGTTCAAGAGCAAATACTCGTCATGCTTTTGAATAACCGGAAATATAACATATACTGGATAGACAAGTGGCACACTTCGCCCTACTACGCAACTGCTCATGTCATCATGGGCTTGTTGAATCGGGGCTCTTATCTGGTACATGCGTGCCGGAATACGATAGAATGGCTGTTACACACCCAACGTTCGGACGGCTCCTGGGGTTTCTTTGAAGTGGGAACGCCCGAGGAGACGGCCTATGCACTGATTGCTCTGGCGCACTTCAACAAATACGAGAGCATCGACACTACGGTGTTACGCCGAGGCTTTGATTATCTCGAACGGGCTTATGAGAACCTGAGCCTGGATCACCCAGAGTTATGGATTGGCAAATGTCTATACATACCTTATGATGTCGTGCGTTCCGCAGTCTTGGCCGGTCTGATTCTGTGTCAACAGGTCCTTTAACCGAAAAGTGAGTGTACAGATGGCAAATATCACGAACCTGCTCGAAGTGCCCTCCACCGATCTCGATGATGCTCGTCGTAGGAAGTTGCTAAACATCCTGCTCACCGGGCTGGAGATGGTGCTGCTGCTGGCAATTCTGGTCGTTGGAGGTGTGGGGTTCATCGGAGGCGGCGATCAAGAGCGTGTCATCCCACTCTTGCAAAGCGCCCTGATAGGCTTCCTCGGCGTTCTGGCTATTTTCATCATCAACCGTTACTGGTCGGGGGACCTGGCCGCAGGATTATTCTTGATCTTGATAACAGCTATTATCGCTTTGACCGAGGAACCACGTCAGATAGTGGAAGGACGCAGTACCTTTCTGCTGACCATCCCTACCTTGATGGCCAGTGTGATACTGCGTCCCTGGGCCAGCTTCATCATGGCGGGGATCGTCAGTCTTATCATCGCCTACATTGACGTCTTCTTGTTCCAATCAGTTCCCGGATTCCCTACCATGCTTGGTTTTTTTGTTGTGGGCCTTGTCTCCTGGCTCTCCGCCCGCAGCCTTGAAAACGCGCTCCAGGATCTCCGCGACATCAACGAGGAGCTCGACCAACGCGTAGAGGATCGCACACGCGAGCTGAGCGAAGCCAATGCACAGCTGGCTGAAGCCAACGAGCGGCTCAAAGAGGTCGACCGCCTCAAGTCCCGCTTCGTCGCCATGGTCTCCCACGAGCTCCGCACCCC
>JBNGDR010000496.1:0-1593 GCA_049975685.1 Anaerolineae bacterium | reverse complement strand
CCAACCAGCTGGATGAGTTGGTCATCCTTCAGATCCTTACCCAGATCCAGCAAGAGGCAGGTCGCTACGGCGTCGATCCCGATCATCTCATCAACCGGCTCGTCTACGGCGTCGGCACGCGCCTCATCACCTCAGCCGGGGATTCAGCACTGGACGGGGTCTACAAGCTGGTAGCAGTACAGAATGAGGAGAATACCTGGATTCCGGCTATCAAGATCTCCGAGACACCGGCTAAGATCCCTAATCCGGGCAATAAGGGCGTCTGGCGCGTCTACGACACCCGTGACAAGGCCATCGCAGATCTGCTCACACTGAACGAGGAGGATCCCCGCGAAAAGGAATGCCTGGTGCTTCACCACCCTACCGAGCACAACGTTTATCGCTCTGTGAGAGGAGATCAGATCTCTCATATCGAACCGCTGCTGGTGGACGTTCTGCAACAGGGGAAACGCGTCTACGATCTGCCCTCCATTGAGGCGATGAGGGAGCAACGCAAACGTGACCTGGATCACCTCGATCCGGGCGTACGGCGTATCGTAAACCCCCACATCTATCACGTCTCACTCTCTAAAGAGTTGTGGGAACTGAAACAACGGCTCATCCGGTCAGCGGAGAACGACCAGGAAACCTGAAAAAACTCGGGAGCAGGCGTGAAGCGACGTGATCTACACCCAAATGGCTTGCAACCCTCTTCTCATATCAAGGAAAGGAGATCGTGAACGTGAAATCTCTTGTACTGGAGAATCTACGTGGCTACAGCGACAAGGATCTGCACCAACTGCTGGCGGAGGTCAACGCCGAGATACATCACCGCATCGACCGCGATGAGATTGACGAGGAGCTGTTAACGCTTCTCACCAACTGGCTACGCATCATTGCGGCGCGGGCCAACGCCAACGGCTTTACCCTGGGTCTCTCGGGAGGGATTGACAGCAGTGTCACCGCGGCTCTCTGTGAACGAGCGATCCCGGCTGGCAATCGCTATTTCTACCTGCCTTGTGAGAGCCCGGAACGGGATCGAGAAGACGCATACCTCGTTGCCGGTGTACTCAACCTTGAGTTACAGACGGTGGATATCTATCCGATGTACGTTACCTTCTGTGAGGCCATCGATGAATCTCCTCACCAGCAACCGACGCCCTTGCATCTCATGAACCTCAAGGCCATGGTGCGCGCCGTCTTCCTATCCACCGTTGCCAACGAGTACGGTCTCCTCATCGCCGGCACGGGTAACCGCAGCGAGATGGAACACACAGGTTATTTCACCAAGCGAGGCGATGGCGCCTCCGATAACGCCGTCCTGGGCCATCTCTTCAAACGCCAGGTGCGGGTAGTAGCTCGCCTCCTGGGTATCCCGGAAGAGATCGTCACCCGGCCCCCTACCCCCGGTCTACGCTTCCACCCCGACGGCAAACCCGTCACCGACGAGGAGGAGCTGGGGATGGAGTACGAGGAGGTCGAGCTGGCTACCCGTCTCTTTATAGAGTTCGGAGATGATCTGGAGGCGCTCTCAAAGGCGGTCGAGTCCCGCTACTCCGAGCGCGCCGATCGCATCCTCACCGTCTGCAAGCGGTTGGGTATACGCAGCTGGCG
>JBNGDR010000495.1:0-1595 GCA_049975685.1 Anaerolineae bacterium | reverse complement strand
GTCACCGTGCCCGAGAAATCCGGCGGCAGCAGGGGAGCGACGTCGATGGTAGCCACATCGCCGGTGACAAGGGGCATGGGATAGATGTAGATACCCGTCGGGTCCAGAGCGGGCGCGGACACCGGCAGAGCCTGTCCCGAATCTGGCTGAGGGACCACCGTGGGGTTAGGAGTAAAGGTTGCTGTAGCGGCAGAAGTGGGTGTCACGGTGGGTGACACCGTGGACGTGGGAGAATGGGAGGTCCCCGTGGGCACAGCCGCCTGGGGTGACAACGCCGAACAGGCTGCCACCAGGAGCATCAACAGTAAACAAAACCGCCTCTTCATAACCTGATTGTATCAGGAATCACAGGGAGAAACAATCGAATGATAAAGCTACCGCATTGGTTAAACAGCACACGCCAGAACCGCCCCCGAGACGGGGGCTAAGAGCGTTAAATGCGATAGCCCTGAATCGGGAGTTTGACAATTCAACCGGGTAGATCGATAATGCTCCCACAATGACAACAGAACAGAAACATCGCAAACTACCGGAAAAGCCCCCCCGCCTTGTGGAGAGCACCGAAGCCCTGAAGCATCTCGTTGATCGCCTCATGCAGGAGCCTCAGGTTGCTGTCGACACCGAGTCCAACAGTCTCTACGCTTACCACGAGCAGGTATGCCTCATTCAGTTCACCATACCCGAGGCCGATTTCATCCTGGATCCCTTTGCCGTAGAGGATCTGAGCGCCCTGGCCCCCTTCTTCGCCGATAGGGAGATCGAGAAGGTGCTACACGCAGCAGACTATGATCTTATTGTTCTGGAGCGTGATTATGGTTTCACCTGTGGGCGACTCTTCGACACCATGTGGGCCGGCCGCATCCTGGGATGGCCCCACGTGGGGCTGGGCAGTATGCTGGAAGAGCACTTTGGTATCCATCTGAACAAGAAATTTCAGCGTTACGACTGGGGGCGGCGCCCCCTGGAGCCGAAGGCTATTGCTTACGCCCGCATGGACACCCACTACCTGCTAGATCTGCGCGAGATCCAGCTATCCGAGCTCAAGGCCCGCGATCGCTGGGAAGAAGCACAGGAGGTCTTCGAATACCTCCGTACCAACGTACCCGAGCCTCCCTCACGCGAGGTGGACGCCACTTTCTGGCGTCTCAAAGGGCTTCACAAACTCAAGAGCAGGGAGAGACGCGCACTCTACCAGCTGCATCGCTGGCGCGAAGCCACGGCCGAAGCCATGGAGCGCCCTCCCTTCAAGGTCATGAGCCGTAAGCGCCTCATCGAGTTGGCGCGCACCCAGCCACGTCACCGCCAGGGCCTCAAGGATGCAGGTCTCTCCAATTACCAGATCCGGCGCTTTGGACGCGAGATCCTGAAGATCTTCCGCTCCAAATGGGAACCCCTGCCCCCCGCCCCCAAGGACGAAGGTCGTCCACCGGATGCGGTGATGGAACGCTACCACGCCCTGCACGATTGGCGCAAGGATGTTGCCGCCGGGCGCGGCGTGGATTCCGACGTTATCCTGCCCAACGCGACCCTCTGGCATCTGGTCTGGCATCCTCCTGAGAACAAAAAGGATCTTCTGGATGTGCCGGGCATAGGCC
>JBNGDR010000494.1:0-1596 GCA_049975685.1 Anaerolineae bacterium | reverse complement strand
TACCAACGGGCTGGAGATCGCTCGGAGTGAGGGGCCGGGACGGCTCACCTACGTGGCTCACATGGCCATCTATCGTTCCATTGAGGAGGTGCAGGCGGAGAGCCGGGGTATCACCGTGCGACGCGAATATTGTGCCGTGCAACCAGCGTCAGACGATGACACCTGCGTTCCGGTGACCGCCGTCCGGGCGGGAGATCTGGTAGAGGTTCGTCTCACCCTTGTCGTGCCCCAGACACGTTACTATATCACCCTGGAAGATGTCTATCCGGCGGGCATGGAACCCGTTGATCCGACACTATTGACGGAGCAACAGGGGCAGCCTGAGCCAGGGCCTATCCGTGAGGGCGGGCGTGTCTTCTGGTGGTGGGATCCCTTCGATCATCGTGAGCTTCGCGACGAGCGTGCTCTCTTCTTTGCTCGAACGTTGGCACCGGGTAACTACCAGGTACAGTACCGGCTCCGGGCTGTGACACCGGGTGAATATCGTGTGTTGCCAGCTACAGCTTCAGAGATGTACTTCCCCGAAGTCTGGGGACGCACGGCGGGGACGCTTTTCAACGTGGAGCGTTAGACTATCCTATCGTTTATTTAGACCTGACCGCAGGGCGCGCAAAGAGCCATTTTTTGCTCTCAGCGCGCTCTGTGCTTTCTGGTGTGAGACAGCTGATCGCGCCAGAAATCCGATTTTTCGAGCAGATTATGAAATTCCCCGTCTTGCATAACCTGACCGGAAAGGTTACAATAAGAGTCAGGATGCTGGGTTCTCTTCACGATCCCACATTCTCAGGTCTCGTAGTTGATGAGTGAGGTCCCCATGCCAAAGACTAAAGTCAAGACCAAGGGAGTCGATTCGCAAAAACATAAGGAAAAGGCGCTGCCCCCTGCCAAAATTGCGGATTTGGACTCTCCCAACTTGTATATCAATCGTGAGCTCAGCTGGTTACAGTTTAACTGGCGAGTTCTGGAGGAGGCTCTAGATGAGAGCCATCCACTGCTAGAACGTGTGAAGTTCTTGGCTATCTTTGCCAATAATCTGGATGAGTTTTTCATGGTTCGTGTCTCAGGCCTTCGGCGGCAATTGCTGGCGGGCGCTCTTGAACTTCCACCTGACGCCATGACTCCAGCCGATCAGCTGGCTGCTATTCGACGGCGGATCATTCCTCATCTGTTACGACACGTGGAGTGCTGGCGATATGACGTTTTACCCAAACTCAAGCAAGCGGGAATCGCGGTGCTCAACTACGGAGAGCTCAAGGGGAAGCAGCGGCGGCTCTTGCGGCGTTATTTCGAGCGTCAGATCTTCCCGGCGTTGACGCCTCTGGCCTTTGATCCCGGGCATCCCTTCCCCCATATTTCGAATCTCAGCATCAACCTCGCCGTGGTTATCAATGATCCTATTCAAGGACAACGTTTTGCCCGCCTCAAGGTCCCGGCGCTTTTTCCCCGTCTACTGCCCATCCCCACCGAGGACGATGCCGACAATTACGAGACATTGGGGCTTGTCGACGTGGCTGCCAGCAACTTCGTCTGGATTGAGGAGGTGATTGCGGCTAACCTCGATATGTTATTTTCAGGTATGGAGGTGGTTGCAGCCTA
>JBNGDR010000493.1:0-1598 GCA_049975685.1 Anaerolineae bacterium | reverse complement strand
CCGGCCTCCGTGAGCGCTTCCAGGCCTGCCAGGCGGTCGGGCCAATCAACCAAGGGGAAGGTAAAGCGGTTCATCAATGCGCCGCTTGCAATCTGAAGAGCACGGGTGACTGCCGCGATAGCGATATCCAGCATCTCTGCCCGGTCCCAGGCCGCCGCCGCACGCAACACCCAGACGGCAGCGGCCGGATTCTCCGTCAGGATCTCGCGGCGGGCATAAAGCCACGACCAGGTAGCCTCAAGTTGTGGATCATTCACAAAGCCCAGCCGGGCCAGCGCCCAGAGGAGTGCACCCGTCAGCTCCGGGGAGCTTCCCCCACGCTGACGGTGTACACGGAAAGCGCCATTAGCACCGGGATTATAAGCGAGCAGAG
Organism: Anaerolineae bacterium; assembly: GCA_049975685.1. Taxonomy (GTDB): domain Bacteria; phylum Chloroflexota; class Anaerolineae; order B4-G1; family SLSP01; genus DAOTVC01. The sequence continues at coordinate 1,225 of JBNGDR010000493.1, read as the reverse complement.
CCTCAACGGCACGCTCTACCTGAGGGATACGCCCGACGCCAAATTGGGCGAGGAAAAGCACCTGCCATACCGTCGCGCGATAATGAGGCGCGATGCCCAGTCCGGTGTGCATCCAGTATCCCGCTGGATACTGGGCATCAAGGATACTTCGCACTGGGGGGATCTCAGGAATTTCTGCCCGCGCTGTTTGAACCTCTTGATCATCCAGGGGTCGCTCCAGTAATTCCGTCAACGCCAGGAAACGAACGGAGGGATGAACATGTTCTGCCAACGCCTGGGGATGGCACTTCATAGCTAGGCTTTATCCCAGCGCCACGTCCAATATCATCATCACCGTAAATCCCACCATCACCCCCAGGGTGGCCTCGTGAGTGTTGCCACTGCTCTGAGATTCGGGGATAAGATCTTCCGCTACAACGAAGATCATAGCTCCAGCTGCGAAAGCCAACGCGTAGGGCAACAGGGGACGCGCCAGGAGAACGGCTGCGGCCCCCAGCACCCCCGCTATAGGCTCCACCACTGCCGAGAGCTGACCATACCAGAAGCTCTTGAGCAATGGATATCCCTCTCGACGCAGGGGCATTGAAACCGCCATACCCTCAGGAAAGTTCTGAATACCGATACCCAGAGCCAGCGCGATGGCGCCCGCCAGCGTTGCTGAGGGCGCCGACGTAAGATTCTGAGCCACAGCGCCAAAGGCCACACCCACAGCCAATCCCTCAGGGAAATTATGCAATGTAATAGCCAGGATGAGCAAGGTGATCCGTTGCCAGGTAGACTTCACGCCCTCTGGTTCCGCCTCCCCCCGATGAAGGTGAGGGAGGATGCGATCCACAAGCCGCAGGAAGGCTCCACCAAGCAGAAAGCCTACTGCCGCCGGGATCCAAGCCGGAATGGGCCGACCCTCAGCCATCTCGATAGCCGGAGCGAGCAATGACCAATAACTGGCAGCAATCATCACGCCCCCGGCAAAACCTAGCATGGTATCCAACAATTTGCGGTTAATCTCCTTGGTGAAGAAGACTGTACCGGCTCCCAGAGCGGTCAATAACCACGTAAATGAGGTACCAGCGAGGGCCTGGAGTACAGGATTCCACTCTCGAAAAGCTGCCATGAATGCCTCCTTTGATAGCAATGACATTTCACCATTATAGCCGCTAGAGAGTAAAGAAGAAAGCACCGCAGAGATCCCCAATAAGACACCGGCTCCTGTATCGATACAGGA
>JBNGDR010000492.1:0-1603 GCA_049975685.1 Anaerolineae bacterium | reverse complement strand
GCCTTGGCGAGGAAAACGCCGTACATGTCGTTCTGCAACGTCGGCGCGGTCACCTGGGTAATGTAGTAGCGGGGACGCTTCTCGTCGAGGAGGGCCTCAAAGGCCTCCCACGTCATCCGCTCCGGAATGGCATCGATGACGTCGACCCGATAGTCAGGGAAGAGCGCGGCCATCTGCGCCAGACTCACCTGGGGCCAGATCATCCCCTCGCGCGAGCGCCGGCCCACCCGGTGCTGGCTTCGAATCCAGATACCGCCGTCGGGCGCGGGGGGATTGACGAAGAGGACATCCACGGCGCTTCCAGGACGGGTCGCCATCTCCTCCCGCAGAAGGTCGTCGGTGTTGGGAAACTGCGGCGCCACCAGATGCTGGCGCGTCCGCGTGCCTCGATTCTTCGTCCTCAGATCGTTCTTCACACTACCCATCCTCTCACATCACAAGACACGATACGCCCCAGGCTACACTCAGGGCCGGCCACTTGCACGTTCAAACGTGATATCCCCTGTTGTTTCCAGATCCGCCTGCACCGCGGCATCCCGCCCGCTCAGCTCCTCCAGCACCCGCATGATGACCCAGAAGATCACCAGCTGCACCCCCATGAGCGTCAGCATCGTGCCGGCCAGCAGATAGAGCCAGAGTCGATCGATGGGCCAGCCGTTCATACCCAGTGCCAGGCTCACCCCTCCCAGCGCCAGACCGCCCACCAGGGAGAGCAACCCCATCCACCAGAAATGACGGTCAAGGGGAGGATCGAAGATAGGACGCCCGAAGAGTCCTCGCTGGATGATACCATCACCGTGGAAAAGGGCCACAGCGTAGTTAAAGGTCGCGCCCAGGGCAAAGAGATCAAAACCCGTAACCCCCAGGACGACGGCTGCGAAGGTTCCTGCCACGCCCCACGGCCCCAGGGTCTCAATCCCGGAGAGACGCATCCCCGCGAGCACCAGGGCGATGAGCAAGCCCACGACGAAGGTGGCGAAGCCCACACCACCCAGAACGCGGGCCGGATTGTAGCACATCGCGGTCCAGATGATGGTGCGGAGGAAACGCATGCCGTCCTCGACAACGCTGAGCTTGGAACGTCCCTGACGCTCCTCGTAGGCCATGGGGATCTCCACGAGATTCAGTCCCTCGTGGACGGTGCGCGTACTCATCACGGGTGTGAAGTTGAGCCCATCGGGCAGGGGATAGAGACGGGCCAACGCCTCCCGGCGGAAGACGCGCATCCCGCTGGCCGGATCGATAACGCGGTGGCTGCTGAGTACCGAAACGAGATTCGACCAGATGAAATTACCCACGCGCCGGACGGCAGGCATCCCGCTCGCCGCCCCTGAACGCCGGGAGCCGACAACGACGTCGGCGTCGTTGTCGAGGATCTCGGTGCAGAGCTCGGGGAAAGATTCCGGTGGATAGGTGCCGTCGGCGTCGAGGAAGCCCAGCAGATCGCCGTTGGCCGCGCAGAAGCCCGTCTTCAGGGCCGCGCCGTAGCCCCGGTTGGGATCGTGACGCAGGAGGCGCACCTCGGGATAACCCCGCACGATCTCCGACGTGCGATCCGAGGAGCCATCATCGACGACGATGAGCTCCAATCCGACCCCTATCC
>JBNGDR010000491.1:0-1608 GCA_049975685.1 Anaerolineae bacterium | reverse complement strand
ATTCTAACCCAATCAACCGAGCAACACTCGCTCAACGCGAGGGGGGTTGCCCCGTTCCAGCAACAGATGCGCAACAGACGGCAGATAGGGGGCATCGAAGTAAGCTGTGCGGAGGGCCGCACCCGGATTCACAACCAGGGTTTTGCCCCACTGCTTGAGGTAGAAGCGATGGGTATGTCCGAAGACGATGACGTCGGCGTCAGGGAAGCGGCGCAGAAGGGCACGGGACGTAGCAATATCGTAACCCGGTAGATCCCACTGACCGGTCAGATTTCTTACCAACGCCCAAAACTTCCAGAAGAGCGCCAGGGGACCGATCCTGTGTCCGTGTTGAACAGCAACGCGAAACCCTTCGATCTCCAACTCCAGAGCTTTCGGAAGGGATGCCCCGGCATTGGAACGCTCGACGATGTGATAGTTCCCCCGCACCGCGTGGACGGGGGCCAGATCCCTCAGGGGCGCCAGTGCCCAGGGTTCATCCACATCGCCGGCGTGGAGGATCAGGTCTACGCCTCGGAGCGCCTCCAGGACCACAGGTGGAATGGCAGGCGCCCGATAGGGAACGTGAGTATCGGATAACAGTCCAACAAGCATGAGAAAAGGCCACCGCTGATACGGTGGCCTCTGTGGCCTCAGCGAACGTAGAGGAGGTCACTCACCAGCCGGTATCTCTCCGCCGCCGGTCACGGCGTATCGCCTACCCCTCGAGATCTTCCGCCTGGCCCTGCTGCTCCAGCATCTTCTCCTTGAGGTAGGTCACGGCGTGTCCCACAGTGGTGATCTCCCGGGCGTCGTCGTCGGAGATCCGACCACCAAACTCGTCCTCGAACGCCATGATGAGCTCGACCAGGTCGAGAGAATCAGCGCCCAGATCCTCGCGGAAGCGGTCATCCATATCGATCCCTTCCTCTTCGATACTCAGGATATCCGCAATAATTGCCTTGACCTGTGCTTCAACATCGTTAGCCATCGTTTGCCTCCTTTGTACTCGAACTTCAGCCTACTCGGGGGTCAACTACATATCTGATTTATTGTAGCCGTCGGAGGCGAAAAGTCAAGATTGACTTTGTGATGGCCTGAAGGTAAGATAGCGCAAACGAAGGGGAGCAAGATGTCAAATCGTACCCTTGAACGGAAAGACGACCATCTCCGCGTGGTGCTGGAAGAGGACGTTTCGTTTGGGCGGGTGAGTACCGGCTTCGAGGCCTATCGTTTCACACACCAGGCCCTGCCTGAGATCCACCTGGAGGATATTGACCTCAGCACCTCCTTCCTCGGTAAATCCCTGGCCTATCCCCTCATCATCGCATCGATGACGGGCGGGACACCACGGGGGGCGCAGATCAACCGCGTCCTGGCCGAAGCTGCGCAGGAGATGGGCATCGGCATGGGGTTGGGCTCTCTACGTGCCGGATTGGAGGATCCAGAAGCTCTCGCCAGCTTCCAGATGCGCAGATACGCACCGGATGTGCTGCTGCTTGCCAATCTGGGCGCCGTCCAGCTCAACTACGGATATGGAGCCGACACCTGCCGTCGCGCCGTAGAAGAGGTGGAGGCGGACGGCCTCATCCTGCACCTCAACCCCTTGCAGGAAGCGCTACAGCCCGA
>JBNGDR010000490.1:0-1612 GCA_049975685.1 Anaerolineae bacterium | reverse complement strand
CACGCTCGCAACTGGGTCAATGGGGTTCTTCGGGGCGCTGAGCCCGGTTCGCTGACCTTATTGGCAACCGATGGCGAGACTTTTGGCCATCATCACCGGCATGGTGTAGATGTGCTGCGTGCTCTGACGACTCCAGAGCGATATGACGCGTACGAGATCACTACGCTTGGACGCTATCTTCGACACCATCCTCCGGTCGTCGAAGTTGAGGTGGTGGAGAATACAGCCTGGAGCTGTGCCCATAATCTCGGACGTTGGGCCACTGGATGCCAGTGTACTGTTGGTTGTGGTCATTGGAAGGGGGCATTACGGCGGGCCCTGGACAACCTCTCTCGGGACATTGACGAGATCTACGCTGAAGCGGTCCGGGCGCGTGATCTGGCGCCCTGGTCACTTCGGGATGATTACATCAATGTGCTCTTGGGTAAGGTGGATGGTTCCACCTTCCTTGCGGAACATCATCTGGGTTATCTCTCACCTCTGGCACAACAGCGCATTCTGGGACTGCTCGAAGCTCAAATCTACCGGCAACGGATGTTTACGAGTTGCGCCTTTTTCTTTGATGATCTGGAGCGTATTGAGCCGCGATACGCGATATCTAACGCTATTAGGGCTGTAGCGTTGGTGCGTTACGCGACGGGTGATGATCTCTCTCGTGCTTTTCGCAGGGATCTCAGCATAGCCGTAAGCGCCAAGACCGGTCGGACAGGTGCAGAGATCTTCGATGAAATTATCCGCCGAACCGAGCTGGGGATGGGAGAGAGTCCATTGGGTGGCGTGATGGAATCAACACGACCCGTATTCGGCTTGCGGTTTTCCCATTTTCCGGCTGAAGAGGGTGTGGACAACGTGGATATCGAAATTGACTCCGAAACGAAGCAGGGGTGACAGGTTTTTCTTCAGGTGTTAAACTTCGCGTAGTCATAACCAACACCAGAAAGATTCCTTCTTCTGGTTCCTGGGAATGAGAAAAAGGCTATGCGAAGCTGCGTCCTCTTTTCTTTCCCACTGGCATGTTGTAATTGCTTGCCAACCTCCTACTTTGCGATAGAATCCTGCCTATGGTTCGCCGATTTTCTGAAATAAGACGTACACTTTTCCCAATTCTTCTGCTACTCATCATCTTGGTTGCAGGGTGGGTGCGTTCTTTGGATATTAACTGGGATGAAGGTACTCATCTTCATCCCGACGAGCGTTACCTCACTATGGTCGCTTCGGCTCTTGATCTGCCCACAAACCCCGGTGAATATTGGAACACAGCGAGTTCGCCCCTAAATCCCGAGAACCGGGGCTATGCGGGTTACGTTTACGGAACATTGCCGCTTTTCAGTGCGCGGGTAATGGGTGAATGGTTAGATGGGGCCTGCTCTGAGGATCCCCCGTTACCAAAAATATTACTTCGCCGAGTGGTTTTTGGTGCTGACGGAGTATGTCGTGAAGGCCATTACACTGGCTACGGCGGCATCCATCTGGTGGGAAGACTCCTTTCTATTCTCGCTGATCTTATGACACTGTTGGCGTTAACGTTGCTGGCATACCTCCTCTTTGGTGACGCTGTCGCCCTTCTCTCCGCTGCACTCTATGCCTTCGCCGTGCTTCCTATCCAACACGC